>CANAUU010000043.1 GCA_947364965.1 uncultured Candidatus Saccharibacteria bacterium
TCTTGATGGTTATTCCGGTCATCCCACCCGATCTTCGCCCAATGATTGCGCTCCCAGGCGGACGTTTCGCGACCTCCGACTTGAACGATTTGTATCGTCGTGTCATTAACCGCAACAACCGCTTGCGCAAGCTCATCGAGTTGAATGCGCCAGCCGTTATTTGCCACAACGAAATGCGCATGCTTCAAGAAGCCGTCGATGCCTTGATTGATAACTCTGCCGTTCACGGCAACCGCTCTGCCGCTGCGCAGAATGGCCGCCGCAAACTTAAGAGCATCTCTGATCTCTTGAAAGGTAAGCAAGGTCGTTTCCGCCAGAACCTTCTCGGTAAGCGCGTCGACTACTCTGGTCGCTCGGTGATTGTTGTCGGTCCGGAACTTAAGCTCAACGAATGTGGCTTGCCAAAGCAGATGGCGCTTGAACTCTTCAAGCCGTTCGTTATCTCTTGGCTAATTGAGCATGAACACGCCGCCAATATTCGCGCTGCAACTCGCATGATCGAAGCTGGCGAAGCGGTGGTTTGGGATGGTCTCGACGAATGTATTAAGGGCAAATGGGTGCTTTTGAACCGCGCTCCGTCGCTTCACCGTTTGTCGGTGCAGGCCTTCCAACCTAAGTTGATTGAGGGTAAAGCGATTCAGCTCCACCCGCTCGTAGCTTCCGGCTTCAACGCCGACTATGATGGCGACCAGATGGCTGTCCACCTTCCGCTTTCTGACGCTGCCCAGGCTGAAGCTGGCGAACTAATGTCGGCCGGCAAGAACTTGTTGAAACCGGCTGATGGCGCCCCAGTACTTGCGATTTATCAGGACGTCGTTTTGGGTATTTATTACCTCACTTACGACAAGCCTGGTACTGAAACTGCCGAAGTTAAACCGTTTAGCTCGGTTTATGAGGCGGAAATGGCTTACGACCAAGGCGTGATTGCCCTGCAGACTCCAATTCGTGTCTTCGCGAAGGGCGAAATTCGCAACACTACGCTCGGCCGCGTGATCTTCAACGAAGTTTTGCCAAAGGATTATCCTTACGACAACTCGGTCCAGACCAGCAAACAACTCAAGAAAGTTATGGCTGATATCTTCGATATGTACGGTGCTGACATGACGGTGAAAACGGCTGATGCCGTGAAAAACTTGGCCTTCGAGTATGAAACCATCGCTTCGGTCTCGACCGCGAAGGACGATTACCCAACTTACCCAGAAATCGACGACTTTATCGCCGAAGGTGACGCCAAGACTGCTCTCATTCAGGAACAATTCGACCAAGGTCTCGTTACCGAAGAAGAGCGCTATAATTTGACCGTTGCTAACTGGCGCGATATTGATAAGAAGATCTCTGACTTCTTGAAGAGCAAACTTGCTAGCATGGATACGGACATCGCTGTGATGGTGAACTCTGGTGCTCGCGGTAGCGTTTCCAACATCAAACTCGCCTCCGCCGAAATCGGTATCATGGTTGATATTAACAACAATGAAATCGAGCTCCCAGTCAAATCCAGCTACAAGAAAGGTCTCAACACTCTCGAATCCTTCATTGCTACTCGTGGCGCGCGCCAAGGCCAGGTTTCGACCGCTCTGCGTACTGCCGACTCTGGTTATCTCACTCGTCGCCTTGTTGATGTCGCTCAAGACGTTTTCACCACCGACGAAGAGGCGCCGGACCCAGGCTTCGCTGTCTATAAGAGCGAGTCGGAATACACCGGCATCGGCTTTGCTGCTCGCATCGCTGGGCGCTACACTGCCGAACCAGTTCCGGGTTATGTAGGCGCTGACGAATTGATCAGCAACGAAATTGCTGAACAAATCGAGAAAGACGACAAGATTGAAAGCGTGAAGATTCAATCCGTCCTCACCACAACTGCTGTAAGTGGTGTTCCGCGTAAGAGCTACGGTGTCGATATGTCGACTCGCGCGCTTGTCAAGGCGCATCAGCCGGTTGGCGTGATCGCAGCGCAATCTCTCGGTGAACCTGGCACGCAGCTGACCCTCGATACTAAACACGGTTCTGGTGTCGCTGGTTCCGGCGCTATCGCTCGCGGTCTTCCGCGCGTTGAGGAGCTTCTCGAAGCTCGTAGCCCGAAAGGTCAGGCTTTCGTTTCTCCAGTTGCGGGTGTCGTTGATATTCGCGAAGAGAATAACCGCTATATCGTCAAGATTACTCCGGATACTGGCGATACTATGCGTCTCGTGCTTGATGGTCGCACTCCACGCATCAAAGATGGTGCCACCGTTAGCGCTGGTGATGTCCTCGCCGATAAAGGCGAAGGCAAAGAGCCGCTCATCTCGCCGGCTGATGGTAATGCACAGCTCACCGACGACGCGATTATCGTGGTTGCCGAGGCTGGTGCTGCGGCGAAGCTTGATATCCCAGGTGATGATGAACTTCTTGTGAAGGATGGCGACCGCCTCGAGGCTGGTGATCGTATTACGACCGGTTCTTTGAATCTCCAAGACTTGCTCAAATACAAGGGCGCCGAAGAGACCGCTCGCTACATCATGAACGATGTTATCTCGGTCTACGCCGCGCAGGGTCACGAAATCTCCGCGAAACACCTTGAGATTATCGTCCGCCAGATGTTTAGCCGCGTAATGATTGATGAAGCTGGCGATTCAAGCTTCGTTTCGGGCGACATCGTTTCTAAGGCTGCTATCATCGCTGAGAATCAGAAGCTTGAAGAAGCTGGTAAACAGCCGGCTACCTACGAAAGCCTCTTGCTCGGTATTACGAAGGTGTCTATCTGGTCTGACTCGTTCTTGTCGGCAGCATCCTTCCAGGATACTACTCGCGTCTTGATTAACGCCGCCATCAACGGTCGCGTCGATCACTTGAACGGCTTGAAAGAGAACGTGATTATTGGCCGCAAGATCCCAGTTGGCACTGGAGTCACGCCGCTCGATGTTATCGATGCAGAGCAAGCAGAACTAGAAGTCGAAACTGAAGACCTCGAGCCGTCCGTCGAAGACGTTGCTGAAATGTAGTGCGGCTAGGTAAGCTAAAAGTTCCTCGCATAAGTGGGGAACTTTTGCTTTTTGAACGCGAGGCAGCTAGGTATGCTATGATAACGAGCAGTGAGCGAAAACATGCGAGCATGTTTTCCGAGCGTGAGGCAATTACAGTATAAGTCGAAGACATATGCTATAATAAAAGAATGGAAGTTAATCAGGAAGTTATTGCTCACCTGGCTGAGCTGTCGAACCTTGCGCTGACCGATCAGGAAAGCACACGACTTGTCTCGGACCTGAATGGCATTATTAATTATATTTCCCAGCTTGATGAGCTGGATACCTCTGGCATTGAGCCAACCTATCAAGTTTTTGAGATGGAAAATGTTTGGCGCCCAGACGAAATTCTACTGCAAGACGCTGACCGCGAACAACTTTTGGCGTTGACGAAAGAAGTTCGCGATAATCAAATCAAAGTTCCAAAAGTTCTATAGGAGGGCTCAATGAAAACTGCGAACAAAGAAATTACGGCGGTTTCGCTCGTTCAAGCCGCGCTCGAAAAAGCCCATAAATTTCAAGAAACTCACAACATCTTTACTTTCTTGAATGATATTGAAGCCTTGAAAAAAGCGGCCGAGATTGATAAGCGTATCCAGAAGGGGGAGAATGTCGGTCGTTTGGCTGGTGTGCCATATGCTCTGAAAGACAACTTCCTGAGTTCAGAGGGAGAGACTACTGCTTCTGCGCATATTCTCCAAGGTTTCACCAGCCCAATCACAGCCACGGCGGTTCAAAAACTCGAAGCTGAGGGGGCAATTATGATCGGCCGCACTAACCTTGATGCTTTTGCGCACGGTTCTTCCACCGAGAACTCCTACTTTGGTCCAACCAAAAACTCCAAAGACCTCGAACGAGTTGCGGGCGGTTCATCTGGCGGGTCGGCAGTGGCGGTAGCGCTAGACATCGTGCCTTTCGCGACTGGGACTGACACCGGCGGCTCAATTCGTCAACCTGCTACCTTTAACGGCGTCTATGGCCTGAAACCAACCTATGGCACGGTCAGCCGCTACGGCGTCGTCGCCATGGGCTCGTCAACCGACTGTATTGGCTTCTTTGCCCAAAACCCGGAGGATCTCGATTTGCTCATGCAGATTACTGCCGGTCAAGACCCGAAAGATATGACTACCCTGCCGGATTTCTACGGCAAAGACGATGAGAAGTTTAATGATCCGATTAAGAAAATCGGTGTCATCAAGGACTTTAATAATGAAGCTGTCGCTCCCAGCATTCGTAAGGCACTGCAAAATAAAATCGAAGAGCTGAAAGCCAAGGGTCATGAAATTGTTGAGCTTGAGATGCCAGCTCTGAAATATGCGCTTGCAGCATATTATATTATTGTTCCGGCCGAAGTTGCCAGCAACTTGTCGCGTCATGACGGGATTCGCTATGGCTTCCGCAGTGAAAAATCTGACAATTTGAACGCTCTCTATGAGCATACGCGCGATGAAGGCTTTATGGCTGAGAACAAACGTCGCATTATGATTGGAAATTTCGTGCTTTCGTCTGGCTTCTATGATGCTTACTATCTCAAAGCTGCCAAAGCGCGCACTATGATTATCGATGAATATAATGATGCGTTTGAAAAGTGTGACTTCATTCTCACTCCAGTAAGCCCGAACCCGGCTTTCAGGCTAGGCGAGAAAGTCGATGATCCGGTCGCGATGTATCTCGAAGACATGATGTCGGTTTCGGTGAACTTGGCTGGCTTGCCGGGGCTAGCGATCCCGGCTGGTGAAACTGAAGATGGTTTGGCGCTTGGTCTGCAGCTGGTCGGTCCACGCCGTAGCGATGCTGATCTTCTAAAATTTGCTGCCGAAATGGACAATGACAGCCGCGCTGGCAGTACCGAAACTCATGCTGATATTTTTGGAGGTAAAGATTAGTGTGGCCGTCGGTGTTGTTTCTGGTAATTGCGATTGTTGCGGTTGGGTTGCTCGCGCTGGTCGCGATGACTCTGATGGGAAAGCGCAAGCATGATTTCAACGTCGAAGAATACCAGACACGCTGGCTCAAGATTGAGAATAGCCTCGTCAAGGGTCAACGTCAAAGTTATAATCTTGCCGTTTTGAATGCCGATAAGCTGCTCGACCGAGCTTTGATAGAACTCGGGCTTCCGGGCAAAACCATGGGCGAGCGAATGAAACGTGTCGGTGATAAGTTTGCGAAAGTTAATTCGGTCTGGTATGCGCATAAACTTCGCAATCAGATTGCCCATGAGCCGGACTTCGAGCTGGATTATGAGGAAGCTAGTCGGGCTCTCTCTGCCTTTCGCCAAGCACTAAAAGATTTAGGAGCTATCTAATGACAAAATATATTCCCACTATTGGCATTGAATGCCATGTTCAACTTTGCACTAAAACCAAACTGTTCTCCGAGGTTGACAATGACGCGCGCCTGAAGGAGCCGAATTCTTGTGTTTCGCCGGTTGACTATGGCTTGCCGGGTATGCTGCCGCGTCTAAATCAGGATGCGATTACTTATGCTGTGCGGGCTGGGCTCGCCTTGAACTCGGAAATCAATCTCGAATCACGTTTCGACCGTAAGCATTATTTCTATCCTGATCTCCCGAAAGGCTACCAAATTACCCAGATGTATCATCCGATTATCGGTGCTGGATTTATCGAACTTCCGGATGGTACAAAAATTTGTATTGAACACGCGCACCTCGAGGAGGACGCCGGAAAATTGAGCCACGAATCGACTCATAGTCTCGTCGATCTGAATCGCGCCGGCACGCCTCTTATCGAAATTGTATCAATGCCGGACATTCACTCGGCGGCGCACGCGCGCGACTATGCGAAAGAACTTTGGCGAGTGATGACTTACGCTAAGGTGACATTCGGTGACTTGTATAACGGGAATATGCGCTTCGATGTGAATATCTCCGTTGCGCCGGAGGGTAGCGACAAGCTCGGGACTCGTACCGAGGTCAAGAATCTCAATTCCTTCCGTAGTGTTGAGCGAGCAGTTGAATATGAAATTAAACGCCAGACTAAACTTCTTGAAAAAGGCGAAAAGATTGTTCAGGAAACTCGCGGTTGGAGCGACGCGACTGGCGAAACCACTTCGCAGCGCAGCAAAGAAGAGGCGCAGGACTATCGCTATATGCCGGAGCCAGATATCCCGCCAATTCGTCTCTCGGTCGATGTTGTCGAAACGGCACGTCAAGCCATGCCAAAACTCCCGGCGGCGTATCGCCATGAATTTTCATCGGTCTTGCCAGAGGATTTGATTGAAGTTTTGCTTGATTATCAGAACCTTGTCGAGAAGCTGGGCGAACTAGAGAACGAAAAAGCCGTGAAGAAGGTAGCGAACCTATTCTCGTCGGTCTTGCTGGCCGAGGAGAACACCAGTCTCCTGAATGACGAGCTGCCAAGTAAGGAGCAGCTGCTCGAGCTGGTCGAGATGAATGATAAAAATGAGCTCTCCAGCACCGCCACCAAGGAAGTTTTCCTGAAATTCTTCGATCCGGAAATGCATTTCAAGGACACGCGCTCTATCGCCAAAGAACTCGGCGTAATTCAAGAGAACGACATGGGTGCACTGGAAGCAATCGTCGATAGTGTGCTCGCTAAAGACGAGACCAAACAAGCGCAGGCAGATTATAAAGCTGGGCAAGAAAAAGTCCTTGGCTTTCTTGTTGGTCAAGTCATGAAGGAATCTCGCGGCAAAGCCAACCCTAGCGCCGTCCAAGAGATTTTGAAGGCGAAGCTGAAATAATCTTCTTGATAATTTCGCGAAATGAGTTTTAATGTTTGACTCTCGTCCGTTTGTAGGCGGGGATGGGGCGGAAAACGTTTGCGCTTTTCGTGATTGGTTCGCCGAGCACTTCGCACTCGACGGTAAACCTTATACGCTCGACCTTGATCAGGCACGAGCTGTGCTAGATAATCATAAAAATACACTCGTGGTCGCACGCGCCGGCTCCGGCAAAACTCGGGTCATCGTCGCGAAAATCGCTTATCTACTCGCAACTAAGCAGCTCCAACTCCATGAAATTATCGCCTTTATGTTTAACCGCGATGCGGCTCACGAAGTCAATCAGCGCATTGCGAAGGTGGAGTTTGACGGACAAGCGATTGCGATTTTGGATGGGAGCAATACTTGCCCTATCGGCAAAGAAATTCACATCGCCTCAACTTTCCATAAGTTTGCGCTCGATATTATGAAACTCTCTGGCGCTCGCCCCGAGCTAATCTCCGAAGAAGAACATGATCAGACCATCCGCCAGGCTCTGCGACAAGCCCTCAGGCGGTATGGGCAACGCACATCGACTCGCGAGTTCGAGGAATTAGTAAAAATAGTCTCCGGGTTTGTCACGCGCGCTGGGCAGAAATATTCCGGGACAGAGGGGCTAGAACGACTGCATAGGGAAATTGCTCGGCATTTAAATAATACCAATCCGGAAAAGTCACGGCTACACCGGCTGGCGCTTTCGACTTACGAAGGTTATCTCGCCGCGCTCCGTCGTCCAAAACTCGATTTCAATATCATGATGGCAGAGGCGAGTGAGCTTCTGTGTGCGACCGCTAGAAACCCTACCACCAAGAGCATGATTCATACGCGCACCGCACCGCTAAAACTTATCCTAATCGACGAATACCAAGACTTCTCGCAACTTTTTCTCGATCTCATCCAGGCGCTGCGCGCGGTCTGCCCGACAGCGCATCTCTTTGCGGTGGGCGACGATTGGCAAGCCATCAATCGTTTCGCTGGCTCCGATGTCGACTATTTTATCAACTTCGCCGAGTATTTCCCGGAAAATTCAACCAGCATACCGCTCGCGACCAATTACCGTAGCCATCGGCGTATCGTCGAGAATGCTAATGATTATATGCTGGAGAATTACGACCCGGCAGCTAATCGCGCAGTGGCTTTCAATCGGAGACTCGGCAAAACTATTCACCTAGACCCTGAGAAAACCCGCTTTGACGCCAGCGATATCTATGAAGATGCGCTTGGCGATGCTCGCTATCAAATTGCTCTCACTAAGGCTATTGCCGTGACGCAAAAGCAGCAAGTGCCTGCCACCAAAATCTCAGCTGAAGCCGCCCGGCTTCTCAAAACAGTCTACAAAATCC
>CANAUU010000044.1 GCA_947364965.1 uncultured Candidatus Saccharibacteria bacterium
CGTTCTTTGCTATTTTGACAGAATGGATTTCAGGCAAACTCTATGTGGATATATACAGGGCATTCCATAACGATGTTTCCATAGCACAAATTGAACGAGTTTGTTCTAATATAATCTCGTATGATTTGAGCTTTTTGGTAGGCAATATCATCGACGGCATCGGAAATAGATCTGAAAAAGCGAGCAGATCTTTATCTTTTCTACAAAAACAGATAAAATATGGAGTATCGAGCCAGCTCCAGATATTGGCATGTGAAAATATCTTTGACGATCGTTATTTGGCCAGAATACTTGAAAAGATGTTTGGACAATTGGGAATCCCCTTAAGCGAAAAGGACTTGAAAAAGCGAATGAGAAACAATGCGCAAGCAGTACTTGACCTGCTGAAAGACTATCCGGACTTTTTCACGTATAGATTTAGTAATTTTATAAAATAAACTTATTAAGACTAAATCTTCTGGACAAACCCTTCCTTCGGAGTTATGCTATAACCATGCAAAAAGCGGAAAGTAGGGCAAACAACCATGAACACAAACTCAAAGCAAAAAAGGATTGCCTTCGGATATAATCGGAACGGTAGAAACGAAATCGCCCTGCATGAAGGTCAGGCTGCGACGGTTAAGTTGATATTTCAGTATTATATAGAAGGCTGTAGTATTTCCCTCATTAAACAGCGGCTTGAGGGGATGGGGATTCCATCTCCGCTCAATGGTAAGAACTGGAGTAAACAGACTTTAGCTAACATTCTTTCCAATCCACACTATACTGGTGATGCAACTTATCCTATAATTATCTCAGAAGAACAATTTTTACTAGCGCAGAAGCTAAAGCATGAACACACGAGCAAGTTACCCAAAACCAAGACAGCTCAAAATCTTGCCAGAAAAGGTTCATCCTCCGACTCATTTACAACAGCTGAGGGTGGCAGCCTACTGCAGAGTGAGCAGTAAGAATGAATGCCAACTCGAGAGTCTTACTAACCAAATAAACCACTACACGGACTATATACATAAAAATCCCAACTGGAAAATGGTTGGGATTTTTGCTGATCAAACTTCAGGAAAAACTCTGCGCGGACGGGAACAGTTTCTTAAACTGTTAGAAGCTTGTAAAAGCAGACAAATTGACTTAGTTCTCACTAAGTCTATCAAACGGTTTGGCCGTAACGCCCTGGACGTAATTTCTGTTTGTCGTGAGCTACAGACTTTGGGAGTCGAGGTCTATTTTGAGTTGGAACACCTCTGGTTGAGCAACCCCACTTCAACGCTCATGATTAGCATCTTTTCTGCCCTCGCCCAAGCAGAGCTGGAAAACATTAGTGAGAATACAAAGTGGGGGTTGAGACGGAGTTTTGAAAATGAGAACTCTCCGATGCTGTCTAGACCGTGCTATGGGTATCGCAAAACCAGTCAAAGCTATCTTGTCCTCCATCCAGTTGAAGCTGTGATTGTAAGACAGATTTTCGCTTGGCGACTCAATGGCTATTCGCTCCGGGTAATCGCCAAACTACTGGTAAAACAGGGTGTTGCCGCACCCAGTGGCGGTGCCAGCTGGGGCATAGAAACCATCAGCAAAATCCTTCGTAACGAGAAATATACTGGCGGGGTTATACTGCAAAAGAGTTATGTCTCGAACGTGCTAGACGGTAAACAGAAACGCAATGATGGACAAATACCAAAGTATTATATTGAGAACACCCACCCAGCAATTATCGACCAGGCTGACTATGAGCGACTAAACGGCAAAATCCTGCCTGCCTCAGTTGGTTAATACTAAATCTCTTGCGACGATAAGAAGACCTTCTGGGCTGGCGCATCCTGGTGTAGCCAGCCATTCGTGCAGATGCCGTGTAAAACCTTGGTGCAGTATGGTGAGTTTGTATCATCGGTGACGTAGCAACACATTTTTTGTCAATTTTATGTTGTAATATTCCCTGATGATTTTGGGGATTTTTTGGTTTTTGGAAATATGTATGCTACAATGGGGTTATTGAGGAGTAAAATTATGATTTAATTCAAATTCAACATCGCAAATGTCAGTAAATGGAGGTAATTATGAAAAGTAAAACGAACGATGTTGTGTTTGATTGGATCGAGAAAGAGAAGACGCGCCAGAGTGAAGGTCTGGAGTTGATTCCGAGCGAGAATTATGTTTCGGAGGCGGTGCTTGAGGCGGCTGGCTCAGTTTTGACAAATAAGTATAGCGAGGGATATCCGGGCAAGCGTTATTACGGCGGGAATGAGAACGTTGACCAGATCGAGAATCTGGCGATTGACCGAGCGAAGAAATTATTTAATGCCGATCATGCGAATGTCCAGCCACATTCGGGGGCGAATGCGAACGAGGCAGTATATTTTGCGTGGTGTAAGCCGGGCGATACGATTTTGGCGATGGCTTTGCCGGCAGGTGGACATTTAACGCATGGTTCCCCAGTGACGCGGAGTGCGAAGATTTATAACTTCGTGGGCTATGGCGTGACCGAGGATGGCGATATTGATTATGCTGAGTTAGAACGGTTAGCCAAAGAGCACCATCCGCAGCTGATTTTGGTCGGGTATTCGGCTTTCATGAAGGCGCCAGATTTTGACCGAGTAAAGAAGGTGGCGGACGAAGTCGCGAAAGAAAGCGGTCATGAGGTGCTTTTGATGGCAGATATGGCGCACGTGGCGGGGCTGATTGCTGGAGGCGTTCATCCGAATCCGTTAGACCATGGGTTCAACGTGATGACGACTACGACACACAAGACCTTGCGTGGGCCGCGCGGAGGGTTGATTCTTTCGAAGGGCAAGGTGGGTAATCCACTGAAGAAAGTTGATAAGACACTAGAAAATATTCCAACCTTGATCGATCGGGCAGTGTTCCCGGGGACGCAAGGCGGACCGCTAGAGCACATTATTGCAGCAAAAGCGGTGGCGTTTGGCGAGGATCTGCAGCCGGAGTTTAAGGACTATGCGGCGCAAATTGTGAAGAACGCGAAAGCTTTGGCTGATGCGTTGAAGGTGGAGGGGTTCATCCTGCAGGGCGACGGGACGGAAAATCATCTGATTTTGGTGAACGTGAAGGATAGCTTCGGGTTTGACGGCAAGATTTATGAGGCAGCGCTTGATAAGATTGGTTTGACCTTGAATGCGAATTCATTGCCGACCGATAAGGGCGCGGCTTTTCGACCATCAGGTGTTCGACTCGGTACTCCAGCAATGACAACGCGTGGTCTGAATGAGGAAGATATGAAGCAGATCGCGAAGTGGATGCGACAGGTGGCGGATGTTTGCCAAAAAGTCAAAGATACGACCGAATTAGATAATTACGCCGATGAGCTGGCGAAATTGCGCGCCGAGGTGCGTGAATTAGCACTGGAACATCCGGTTCCGGGGATAAAAGCCTAGATTTTTAGGTAGAAAACCTAGTTTTTGGGCGCGATATTCTAGGAACATTAGTCAACTCTTGATTTTATGCGGTTGAGGGTTGACTTTTTTGAATGAGTGTGATAGAATTATAGTAGACCTAAGGAAAAGTAGGTCCTATCTGTAGTGTTTTTAATGGTTCTATGCTTGATGTGAAAGCGTTTATGAACTATGCGTTGTTCCCTGTTATCTATAGATAGCGAGCTGGAAGGTGGACGTTTCTTTGAAGTGGCGAGGCTATCAAATTTTCATCGTCGTTATTGATAGCCTTACCACTTTTTTCGTGTTTTGCCAAGATGATTTAATGGTGCGCAGAATACAAGCGGGGGCTCTTGGTTGTGGTTTGAGTAATCGAAAGTAGATTGAAGTTGAGCGCCGTGAGGTGGGGCACGAAGAGTGGCATGAGGTGAAGTGGTGCGGGGTGAAGCGGTATAGGGTTAAGCGCGAGCGGCGCCGTCGACTTGGAGGATGGTGCCGGTAATGTAGCTGGCGAGGTCGCTAGCGAGGAAGAGGAAGGCGTTGGCAATGTCCTGCGGCTCGCCAATACGGCCGAGGGGAATAGTTTTAATAAGCGGTTCAATCATTTCTGGGGGGAGGGCGGCGACCATGTCGGTGTTTGTGATGCCAGGAGCAACGGCGTTGACGCGGATGCCGGCGGGGGCTAATTCCCGGGCAAGAGACTTGGTGAGACCGTTCACGGCGAACTTGCTAGCCGGGTAGCCGACGCCGGAAGGCTGCCCATAGATGCTTACCATTGAAGAGGTATTGAGAATGACACCATCGCCTTTTGCCTTCATGGATGGCACGACAGCTTTCGTGACATAGAAAACAGCGCGGAGATTGAGGTCGATAACCTTGTCGAACTCTTCGGGCGTGGTATCTTCGATAGGTTTGTCGGCGGAAATGCCGGCATTGTTGACGAGTGTGTCAATGCGACCATACCGGTCGAGAATTGTCTTGACGGTCTGCTCGATTTCTTGATAATTATTCAGGCTGGGGCAATATCCGGCGACGCTTAGATTCTCTTTTTTTAGCTCATTGATGGCTTTATCAACCGTTTCCTGACGAGAGCCGAAGATGATGACCTGAGCACCGTTCTTCGCGAAAGTACGCGCAGTTTCGAGACCGATACCGCGGGTGCCGCCAGTGATGATTGCGATTTTGTCGTTTAGCATAATAAGTTCCTTTCTTTTATGGTTGGGTTGATTTGGTTTTTGGGCTAGTCAAACCCGAGCTCAGGGCTGAACTCGGGGTCGAAACTTGGGTCTGGGTCGAGGAGAATTTTGTCATCGAGATTGGCGGTGAGGGCGGCGGCGATTTTCTGGAGGTCGGGTTTCTGGCCGAGCTTCGGGATATGAATGAAAAGGACTTTGGCTTTGAGAGGTTTTTCGTCAGCATATTTCATGGCTTGGAAATAGATGTGATTACAGAGATAGTGGCCGGCGTTTCTGGAGATAATTGGGTCGAGCCCGGATCTAGCAAGACGCTGGGCGAGTTCAGGGAAATTGACATCAGTATGATAAGCGACGCGGTTGTTGCGGCCGACGGTTTCGAGGCGAACGGCGGCAAGTTTTGAGGGTCTGGACCGGGCTTTAGCAAGCTCAGCGGAAGCGACTTCGGGCGACGCTGCTTTGGTAGAACTGGGTTTTGAGGCGGATTTGTCGCGAAGCATTTTGCGCTGGCCGAAGAGGAGGACGAGGTCGTAGTTATTAGAAGAGAGCCGATCACGGAGCTGCTTGGGGGCGGTTTTGAAACTGTTTTTCAGACAGAGTTTGTCTTCGGGCGGGCAGACAATCAAATCGAGCAGGGCTTTGCTCGAGTTGGTGAAACCTCCGAAGGCTGCGAACAGGACTTTCATAAGAATATTATAGCACGGATGAGGGGTTTCGGGGGTGGCTGTATGGTGAGCCGGTATTGCGCGTGAGAGATGGTTAGCTAGGCAAAATACCACACGCAAGTTGCGATGAATATACCAAGCAGTATTAAACCTATGATAAGGCAGACCAAGATAACCACAAAAGCCCCAGTACTGGACTTGTTGTTTGAATGCTTGGCGCTTTCTCGCCCCATCTCGTAGTACCACCAAGGGCTGAAAGGGTTGTTGGTTGACATAACTATATTTTACACCAAGTGGCGCTTTTACGCAATTGCCAGAACATAATTTTTTGAATCCATGAACGGCAAACAAAAAGAGATCTCCTATCTCTGTAAAACAGAACTAAGAGACCTTGTTGATTTTAATAATGTCAATGTGGTGGAGTGGAGGCGACTTGAACGCCCTACCTCAGCAATGCGAATGCTGCGCTCTACCAGGTGAGCTACCACCCCAGATGCGTCTAATGCTTTTGTATCAAACGTGACGTCTCAACGTGGAGCCGCGACCGGGATTTGAACCCGGGACCTCATCCTTACCATGGATGCGCTCTACCGACTGAGCTATCGCGGCATGAGGTTATTTTACCACAGATTGCGCGAGATGTGAAGATGTTTTAGGCAAGTCGCGGTGCGGAGGATGGAGGCGAGGCGCCCTGATGTCTGTCTCAATACAGGGGCAAGGCGAGAAGTTCGTCATAGAAGAATGTAGAATTAGTTAGCGCAGGGGCTTCGGGCGACGCTTGGAGGCGAGCCAGTCAGGGGTGTCGGTGAATTTGATTTCGGGGCAATAGTTTATGTCGTTTCGAGTGACGTCGTAATAAATCTTGTAAACTTCGTCAACTGAGCCGTAGAGGGCGTCGGCCATATCGAAATCGAGTTTGGCAGCGACGGATTTGACCGCGGCTTCGTTCGGGCCTTCGATTTCAACATAAGGGGGGAGCCACGGCCAAGTGTCGATGTCGAGTTCGACGCCGTCGAGCTCCCACTCTTCGCGGAGAGTTTCCTGAACGGCCTTGATTTTGAGACCACAAGCTTTGACAAAGGCAATTGCTTCATCATAGTTATTGACATTGAGACAGATTTCTTTCATGCCGGAGAGCGAAACTGCGTCGAGATGTTTATACGACATCGTAATACGGTTGCCTTCGTCGCGGACTCGGACGAAAGAATAGTCATCAATGTCAAAGATGGTACGACGCATGAGAAGTTCAGGCTGTAGGAGCTTGGCGCAGAGTCCTTTTAGCTGGGCGCGGAGCTGATCCTTATCAATGTTAATAAATGTAGCCTCAATCTCGGGTTTGAGTTCGGGTTGAGATTGTGATTCTGACATGCGTCGTTCCTTTCTTTAGTTATTCGTCGAGAGCATCGACTGGTGTATTGTCGAGGTGCTCGCTTTCGTCAAACCAATCGTCAGCCCCAGCACGAACCGGCCAGACGTTGGAATATTCCATGTCTGGGAGCTCGGGGAGGTTGGTTTTCGGGTCGATTTCGCCGAGGACTTTGCAAATGGCGAAGCCGCAGAGCGTAAACTCGACAGCGACGACCAGATATTTTTCGAACTGATCATAGAGACGACCGGCGGAATAGGTGCCACGGGCAACGGTTTTGACAGAGTTAGCGACATAGCAAAAGTCGTCGGCCAGGGTCAAAGCAGCCTCGACGTCTTTCTTGCTGGATTTCTGGTCGTCTAGCCCAGAAAGAATCAGCGTGGCGCCAATAGCTTCGTCGTCGCAGAGGTCCTTGGCGGCCTTGCGCAGAATGAAGCGGTCGCCGACGGCGGCATCCTCGGTGATTAAAGTTGTATAAATTGATTTGTTAATTGGAGATAGTTTCATGGGTATATTATAGCATGAGTTGGCAACGTGATGAGCGATCAAAATCGTGATGAAAAATCTTGCTTTTTCACTATAGTATGTATAATGGTGCTAAGAAGGGAGAGAAAAGGAAATGAGATAATGATATCATTAGAATGCACTACTAGTATCAACATTTATCAGAATATTGCCTGTCCTCATGATTACTACGCCCAGACTAACCAATTATTTGATTTGCTACGTCCCATTTTACGATGGATTTTGCAACACTTATGCAGAGAGTTTGTCCATTTCAATTTACGCTGTTAAAGCTTCTGACGCAGAAGCCTATTATTCGCTCGTGAGTGAAAAAGGTTATAGTCCCCTGGCAATTTGAACCATTAGCAACATACAGTATCCCCTGTTAAGACCTCAGCCTGTCCTGGTATACGCTCTTTCCGAAGGAATTGGACAGAGATGCTGTTTTAGTTTGCGCTAAAATTGACGAAGGTTATTTCTCTCTGGAAGTCTTGATTTTTGGTATCTACCAGCTCGATGAGGACTGACAAAGATGTCGTAAAAAGCCTTATTGCCCGCGGTCATATCGAACTCTGTGGCGAAGAGTCTGGCGCTATCACGAGCATTGGAGTTTTCATCAAGGTGGTCAAAGCCGCTTGCGACAAACGCCGCGACCAAATCATCGCCGAGATATCTGCCGTCGTCAAAAGTGAAGTCGCTCCCCTCAAGGAACGCATGAACGCTACCGACACCAAACTCGACACTCTCCAAGCAAGCCTCGACCAGAACAACTTGGAAACTGCCCGCGTTGACCTCAATCAAGCCACCGAACACGCACCACACGAACACAAGGCTATCCTAGACCTCGCCAAGCACTATTTCGTGGAACTTGG
>CANAUU010000045.1 GCA_947364965.1 uncultured Candidatus Saccharibacteria bacterium
CCGAGAGGTGAGTGGGGTATGGTATAATTTGGGTATGAAGTTTTCTCTGATTGTGACAGCGCATAATGAGGGAGCGTTGCTTGAGGCGACGCTGAAATCAGTTTTTCGGGCGGTGCTGGGGGAGGATGCGGGCGCTGGAGGCGAGGAGGGGGCTGGGACGACTAAGAGTTCGGGGGGAGTTGGGGGCTCAAGTGAAGTTGCGAGCGATAGGGGGCTGGGGACTTTGGGGCAGGATTTTGAGATTTTGGTGATGATTGACCGAGGTGATGCAGCGACAAAGGAATGTGCGGCGCGGTATCGGGAAAAGGTGCGAATACTCGAGAGCAACTTCGGAGATGTGGGGCCGGCGCGGAATTATGCGGCGGAGCAGGCGCGAGGGGAGATGGTGTTTTTTGTGGATGGGGACGATTTGGTCTCGCGAGGGTATGTGGAGGGGGCGCTGGGGGTATTGGGGGCGACCGATGAGGAGATTGTAGTGTGTCCAGAGTATTGTATTGGGTTTTCGGAGGACGGGCGAACAGGGTCGGTGCTGAAGATGGCGAATTCAGGGACACGGGAGCGAGACGCGTTTATGCTGTTTAATGTGAATTTGTGGGTGATGGCGATTGCGGGAAGGCGGGAGACGTTTCTTAAGCACAAATATATTCGGTCGGAAGGCGGATATGGGCATGAAGACTATGCAATGAATATTGAGTTGGCGGCGGCGGGGGTTCCGCATCGGGTGGTGCCAGGAGAGGTGTACTTTTATCGAGAGAAACAGGTGAGCCGGCGAAAGGATAATGATGCTCGGCGGGTCACGGAACCGTATAGCGAGCTGTTTGAACCAGAGTTTTGGCGAGGGTTTTCGGAGGAGCTAGTTGAGGGGCTTTTGGGAGGCGGGCCGACGCGGGGCGAGGTCCTCGGAAGCGGATCTCGAGAAAGAAAGTCTTCAGAGAGTGGATCTCCAGGGGGTAGGCCGATGATGGGGAGGTTGAAGAAATTGTATTTGCAGGTGCGGGGAAATCGAGTTTTGATGGCGGTAGCGGAAAAAGTGCGGGAGGTGATGAGTCGGCGACTACTGAAGGAGTTGCCGTTAGGGGTGGCTGAGGAGTGGGATAAGATGGCAGAATTGGAGCCGATGGTGGGGAGAGAGGTGACTGTTAGTGGTCCTGGAGGCTCACGAGAAGGAGACAGTAGTGTGCGGAAGAATTTTGGCGGCTTGAGGAAAGTGCGGAAGAAGGTGAACGCGATGGGGGTGAGGGGAGTAAATCCGTATTGCCCGACGAGCATGGCGTATCTGAAACTATGCCGGAGTGGAGCGGGATTCTCGGAGGTGGATTTTGAGGAGATTTCGCGAGGGCTTGATGCGGAACAGAGCGACTTGTTGATGTCGAGGATTATGGTGCAGTCGCGGGGAGGGGCGAAGTTTAAGGATGGGCGGTGCGTAGAGGAGTGGAAAGACCAACATTCGGAACTGGCGCGAGGACTGGGGGTTTAGTTTTCGGGACTGCGTTTTGCGGTTTATGAGCTACTGGTCCGATGATTGTGGGTTATGGGCTTAAAGTTTGTTTAGGTATTGAAAAGCTAGGCTCGTTAGCAGAGCGATACTTTCATTGTAGCATAGTGGTTATGTTTTGTCAAGAGCGCTGAGGCATTTTGTGGTGAGGGGCTTGAATAGCAGGTAAAAGAGGTAGCCGATGGCACCGCCGAGGACGTTCGTGATGAGGTCGGTGATATCGGAGGTGCGGAGGTCGCTGATGAGGGGTTGGATGAGCTCGATGGCGAGGCTGAGAAGAAAGGTATAGAGGAGGATTTTAAGAAAAGTAGGGTGACGGTCTTTGAGGAGGGGGAGGTTGGTTCTCACGAGAGGGAGAAGGAAGCCGAAAGGGATGGTCATGATGATGTTAAGAGCAATTTCACGAGCGGAGCCGCCGTGGCCGGCGGTGAGATCGATGAAGGGCTCGAGATTCATGGGGACGTAGGAGTGGTCGAAGATGAAGGGGAGGGAGGTGAGGACGGGCATGAGAGTGAAAAAGAAGACGAAAGAGAGGTAGATATACAGGAGCGTGTTGATGAAAAGGGCGTAGTTCCCTCTCGCGCGCCATTTTTTGAAGAATACGAAAAAGTAGAGGGCGGTGAGGGCGGCAAAATCAATGACGTCTCCGAAACACATTAGTCGATATCGCGCTTGATTTGGTTTAGGAAGTGAGGCCAGGAGTGACGAGTTTTGACGATTTCGCGAGCTTTGGCGGCTTTTTCTGCAGCTTGACCGGGGTGATGACGAATCTCTCGGAGGGCTTTGACATAGCCGTCGATATCATCCATGTCAACCGGGTAGCCGGTTTCGGGGTTCACGATGTCGCTGACACCGCCGACGTTGCTGGCAACGATGGGGAGGCCAGCACTGGCAATCTCGAGGAGGACATTAGGGAGACCGTCGGTCTGGGAAGTATAGAGGAAGGCGTCGTAGTTCGAGAGGTCGAGGCTGTCAATTCCGTTATAGGTTCCCTGGTAGGTGACGGTCGGGGCAAGGTCAGCGAAGAAATTACTGGTGTAGGGGCGCTGGGTGCGACCATAGGCGTCGATGAGGTATTTGGCGGGGCATTCGTTTTTCGCGGGGTTAAGTTTTGCGGCGATTTGCTTCAAAAGATCGGGGCGCTTTTGAGGACTGACGCGGCTAGCCCAGAGGATGCGGAGGGGTCGATCGGAATTCTGTTCGGGGGATTTTGCGAGCTGAGAGTTATCGGGCTCGTTGGCGGAGGAATCAAGTTCTTCTGGCATGATCGAGGGGAGGAGTTTGGTGGGCTGGAAATGGGCGAGGACTTTTTCGGACGGGAGACCGGTGCGTTGTTGGATGGTGGCAGCGAAAGGGGCATTGTCGGTGAAGACTTTGGTGATAGCAGGGGCGAGATCGCGAATCCAGGGATCGACAAAACCAACGATCAGGCGAGGGTCTTGGTTATACTCGTCCATGAACTGGGAGATATAAAGCTTGTAGTTGTTGTCGGCGAGGAGGGAGAGATGGTTTTTAGCCCAGAGGAAGGCGAGCTCGTTATGGATGAGGTGGAGGCGCTTAACTTTGGTCTGGACGATGAAGCGGGAGAGGATAAAATCGGTTTCGAACCAGCTGCGGCCACGCATAATGCCATAAAAATCAACAAAGTCAACGTTATCGGGGATTTTGTAGGGGTGTTTTTCGGGGAGAGAGGCGAGGACCACGATATGCCAGTCGGGGTGGAGCTCGGCGAAGGCGTTGAGATAGTTCGTGAGGACTTTTTCGGTGCCGCCGATGGAGAGGGCGGGAGGGAGGAAGAGGTAGTCGGGGTCTTTGCGGATTTGGGTGATGAGGCGACAGTAGAGGGCGGTGAGGTCGTTGAAATCTGAGTCATAGGTCCAGAGGCGACCGAGTCTGAGGGGGTCGGGCCAGGCTTCGCCGTCGATTTTGTTGGCGGCGATCCAGGCGTCTTGGATATGCTTAGGGAGATTTTTGAAGGTCTTTTGGCCGCGCTGGCGGTCGAGGTGATTGAAGCCGCGGTGGAAGAAATTACCGACGCGAGGAATAGCAAAAGAGAGTTTACGACCAGCAGCGTTGGCCTGGGTGGTGAGTTTTTTGAACTTGCGGCGGCTGGAATTGGGGCTTTTGATGGGGAGTTTGTTGCTGTTGAAGGACTCGGCGAGTTTTTGCAGGTTGGGGGTGCTGAAGGTTTCTGAATAAGCGGTGACGACATGGCTAGAGTAGTGAGTATCGTAAATCGAACCGGTGCGAACGCGGTAAAATTTGACACTATGCGGAACGACTTTATGAAGGATGCCGGCGCCACGCGTGTCGATGTTGAAGGTCCAGTCTTCGTAGCCATAGCCATGCGTGGCGGATTTGTACGGATGCTCAAGGGCGGTTGCGCGTGAAAGCATGATGCCGGCGTCCCATTGGTTGCGTGTAAAGAGATTGGCAACGTCCTCATCCTTTGAGCGAGAATCGGCGAGGTGCCAGATGCGAGGAGATTTTTCATCGACGCCGAAAGTGATATTGTATTCTGCGTGAAGGACGAGTGGCTCCGTGCTTTTAACAAGCATATGATAGCCGTCGAGAAGCCAGTTGTTAGAAATAAGATCATCGCCGTCGAGGAGGGCGAGGTATTTTCCTTTCGCGGCTTTGATACAGAAGTTGCGCGAATCGGAAGGGTTGCCGAAATTATTTTCGAGGAATTTAGTATGGGGGTAATCGCGGCAGAGTTCTAGATAGGAACGGGTCTCTGCGTCGCCTTTGTCGAGGTGGAGCAAAAGCTCGTAAGTGATTCCCTGCTGCTCAAGGGGCTGGATGAGCTCGGCGATGTTTTGTAAAGTTTTATACGCAATGGCGCCTTCGTGATGAAAGGTAGCAATGATAGAAAGGACCGGGGTTTTGGAACTATTTTGGATGATATTTTGAGCGGCTGACATACTATATATTATATAGGATTTTAGAGGTAAATTGGGTTATTTTATAGGTCTTTGGCGACGGTCTCATTGAAGGCGGTCCAAGAGTGCTGTTTTTCGAGGAGCCGTCCAGCATTTTTGCGAATTTGATTGAGACAGCTGGGGTCGGTATGGATACGGTTGATGACTTCGACGTAGGCGTCTGGATTGGCGTAGTCGTCAATGAGGAAGCCGGTTTGGTTATTTTGAATAAAATCACCGATGCCGCCGACATTACTAGCAATGACCGGAAGACCAGAAGCGGCAGCTTCAAGGATGGCGTTCGGAATACCATCGATATGGGAAGTATAGAGGAATGCGTCATATTGTTCGGGGTGAAGCGAGGAGAAACCGTCGTAGGAGCCGTGATAGGTGAGAGTTAGGAGATTATTCGGGAAGGAAAAGCCATCGAGTTCTTTCTCTTTGCTGCCAAAAACGTCAATTTTGGCGACATTTGGGGCGAGTTGGGTGGCAATTTGCGCCAGGAGGGTAGGATTTTTCTGAAGAGCAACACGACTAGCCCAAAGGAGCTTGAGGGGGCGCGGAGCGGCGGGAGTGTCTCCAGTTTTTATACTGACAGAGTCGACTGGCTGGTAATGGACTTTGAATTTCTCGGGGTCAAAGCCATTAAGCTCGGCAAGGTGTTTGATGACGGCGGTATTGTCGGTATAAATCGTCTTAACGATGGGGTAGATTTTGACAGCGTAAGGGTCGGCATAGTCAAAACGACCTTCGCCGTTAGTCCCGGGGATAATGTCGTGGCAGAAGAGAGAGAGCGAAAGGTTAAAGTTGTGCTTGATGAGGTCTTGGTGCCGGGCGGCCCAATTATAAGCCAGCAAAGAGTTCACGATGTGCAGGTTTTTGGTCTGGAGTTCAACGAGAAAGCGGGTCAGAAGCAGATCACGGTCGAAATCAGAAAGGCGTTTCGTTAAGTTGCCAAAATCGACGAGATAGGCGTTAGATGGGATTTTGTCGCGCCAGGTATTCTCGACAGGGAGCGTGGTGACGACGGCAATTTTCCAGTCAGGATGGACGGTTTTGAGAGAGTTGAGATAGTTTAGGACAACTTTCTCGGAACCGCCCGGCACCATCCAAGACATAAGGAAAATATAGTCGGGTCTGGCTTTGACTTGTAGGCAGAGTTTGCGATATAACTCGCTGAGGTAGAGCTTCATACGAGAATCGTAGTAGGATAGACCGCGGATTTGAGCGGGAGAAGGGTAGAGGCCGGTTTCGATTTTGGAGATTTTGCGCCATTCTCGGAGAATGGGTTCAGGAAGAGTAGCATGAATGAGCTTCTTGCCGGTGACTTTGCGAGCCAGGGCAGCGCAGGGAGCAATGACGGCGTTGATGGCTTTGTTATCGCGGGCGCGAATATAGGCTGAACGAAATCTGCTTCCTAGGGTGACTTTCGCTTGATACTGCTCAAGGACGTTGGCGGGTATTTTTTGCCAGAGTTGATAGTCAAAAAGCTCACTGTAGGGCTGGGTGACGCTTTTAGCATCATTGTTGCGCATGAGTGAGACGGCCTTTTGACGATAAAAAAGCGTGGCGCCAGAAGCGATGATATGCTTGATGCCGGCGCTTGCAGCTTCGATATTCAAAGCATAATCTTCGTGACCAAAGCCGTTTTTGGTCAAGGTGTAGGGATGTTTTAGGAAAGTTTCGCGCCGGGCGCCACAGGAAGAGGGCCATTGGTTTTGGGCGAAAAGCAAGAAGGCAGCTTCATCGCGGGAAGCAACGGGAGTACAGTGCCAAGCCATACAGTGATCTTCCCAAAAGGAAAGGCAGTATTCTGGATGGACAATTGACTCGGCTTCGGCGGAATCGAGAGCAGAGAGCATATGAGAGAAGTAGTGCTCCCCGACAAGATCGTCGGCATCCAGGACGATAACGCTCTCACCACGCGCTTTGGAGATGCCGAAATTGCGAGAAGCACCGAGATCGCCAAAGGAATTATTAAAAATATGGCAACGCGAATCACTACGATAACGTTCGAAATATTTGATAGTTTCTGATGTACCGTTGTCGATGTGAATAATAATCTCGAAACTGGCAGAGATGTTGTTTAGGGCACGAAAGACGCTACACATGGTTTTGTGGGCGAGAATACCCTCATCGTGAGCGGTGACAACCAGAGATAGTTTCATGTGTTTCCTCCAATGCTTACAGCTAGTCGCAGTGTTATTATTTTACTATATTGAAGCTATAAAGGCAACGGCGTGCTAATACCAACAGATGTAGAGGGTGTCGTCCTTAAACTTGATTTGGGCTTCGTCAGAGGAATACCAATCGTGCGCGGCACAATAATCAGACCACTCAGAAGTAGGTTCGAGACGGTTGAAGCGACGACCATTCCAGTAGCCGACGCTCGTAGTATCAGACCAAGGCGTGCTGAAAGCGCTGCCGTTGATGTCGCCACTAGCGAAGAAACCTGGATAGCTGGCAGTGATGGTCTTATCTTTAGCCGGCATGATATTGACAACGGTGGTGTTAGTGACGGTTTCATAGTCGGAGATGATCTGGCCGAGCTGCTCGGCGCGGAGACGGTCAGTTTCGTTGGTCCCGTAATGATCAAGGGTGATGTTGGCGAAGCTGGCGAATTGGACGATGAGAAATACTGAGATACTGAGGGTGAGGACGACTTGGAGCGGACGAAATGCGGAGATTCGGGGTGCACTATGCAAAAGGAGGGTCAAAATGATACCGGCTAGAGAAGCAAAGACGTAGGTCGAACGGGAGACGACCCAGATTGAGGCGGTTTGTTGGACGATTTGGGGTGCGAGGGCGGCCAAAACTGCAACAGCGGTGAGATATAGGATTTGGGCAACGAAGAATAGACTTTGAGGACGAAGGAGTTGGCGATTTTTGATTTTGAAGATGAGCCAACAGAGTAGAGCGACGACGATTAGGCCCCAAAATACAGCACTGGGCATAATGCCAAAAAGACGAAACATATTTTTGGAGCCATCGAAAAGTTTGACAATAGATTCGCCGAGAATGATTTCGCCACCGATGCGACCGCCAGTAGAGAAAAGTTTAGCAAGAAGAATGTTAATGACCGGACCAGCCGCATAGATAACAACGCTAAGTATCGTGTTAGTGAAGAAGGTTTTCCAGGTTTTGAAGTTAGCAACCGTGACAAGAGTGGCAAGAACGATAAAAAGGCCGACGATGCCTTGATAGCAACAAGCGGCGAGAATGTTAAGCGCAAAGGTCCAAATCAATGAAGAACGTTGGTGATGGGCAAGATAATTTGCGTAGCAGGAAGCGGCAATGACGCAAAGCAAAATGCCAAAAACCATAATTCCCTTTTCGACGAAAAGGAAGAGCTCGATGATAAATGGGTTCAGGATAATAAGGAGCGACAGAAAGAAAGCCCAGGTGCGGTTTTTAACGAGATGTTTATGGAGAAACTTTTCAAGAAGCCAGAGGGCGAAAGTTAAAGAAAGAATGGCGAGTATGAAGCTTAAAACACTGACGATGCGAAAATCGACGTGGAGACCACGAAAAATGATGAAAA
>CANAUU010000046.1 GCA_947364965.1 uncultured Candidatus Saccharibacteria bacterium
TGGAGGCCAGATAGGGCGATGCCGGTGATGAAGAAAACTTGAAGCGCTATGTAGCCGAGACGGGACGGCAGGACGTCTTTCTGGACGCAGAGACTGATGAAAGGGATAAAAACAATGGCGATCGCGATGATGATGGTGAGGATGTGGGGAGGGAGCTCAAAGATGACGAGAGAAAGCCAGATGATGAGGTTTAAGAGGAGGAGGCCGAAGGCATAAACAATGGTGCGGTGGCGGACTTTCGGGGAGAAGGGCTGGATGTTGGTGAAGGGGTTGTTAGTGGTTTCGCGGAGATTACTGAGGGTTTTAGTGAGCTGGGGGATTAAAATGATGTCAAGCAGAACAAAAATACCGAGGGCGATTTTGCTAGCAAGCGGGGTGTAGACGGTGCGAACCCATTCGAAATCTTGGAAAATAGTGGTGAGGATAAGCTGAACGGGACCAGCGGCGAAAGCAGCGAGAGCGCCAATGAAGAAGAGGGTGCGGGCAAGGCGGAGCTGGACATTTTTGGGTTTGCGGGCGCGGGCGATTTCTTCGATGAGATGAACTGGCCAGACGAGACCTTCGTCAGGAATGGGATTGGGATTTTCGGCGACGGATGGAGCTTCGGCGGGGGTGGTGTCCCAAGTCAGTGCGGCGGCAGTAGCACGAGGATCTTTGCGTTGGCGAAGGCGGGCAAGGGCTTGTTGCTGTTGGAGTTGAGCTTTGCGGGCTTTTTCGGCAGCCAAACGCCCCGAGGCGGCTTCCCCGCTGCGGTTTGCGCCAAAAGTAGCGCCAATGTTGACGCCCGGCACGAGTCGGTTCCCCACCTGATTACCTTCCATATATGACTATTTTAGCATAAAAAGTTTGGTTGTGGAGGAAAATGTGGAGTGCTGGCTATAATAATGAGGCTTGGTGAATTGGAATTATCGGATGAGATATGGTAAAATAAGGGAAAATATTGAGGAGTTTTGGAGAAATGTTGAAAGTTGGGATTGTAGGGTTGCCAAATGTGGGGAAATCGACATTGTTTAATGCGTTGACAAATGCGGGAGCATTGGCGGCGAATTATCCGTTTGCGACGATTGAGCCGAATGTAGGGATTGTGCCGGTGCCGGATGAACGGCTAGAAGTCCTTGCGAAAATGTATGATACGGAAAAGGTGGTGCCGGCGACGGTAGAGTTTGTGGATATTGCGGGGCTGGTCGAGGGGGCGTCGAAAGGCGAAGGATTGGGGAATAAGTTCCTCGCGCACGTGCGGGAATGTGAAGTGATTTGTCATGTGGTGAGAGTGTTCAAAGATTCGGACGTGACACACGTGGTAAATTCGGTGGATCCGAAGCGGGACATTGAGGTGATTCAGACGGAATTGGAGCTGGCCGACCTTGAAACGCGCGAAAAAGTCGAGGCGAAGCGGAAGAAAAATGGCGGAGCCGGCAAGAATGGTGCGGAGGCGGCAATTCCTTATTTAACCGAAAAGCCGGTGATTTATATGTTTAACGTGGATGAAAAGGAGCTGAAAGATGAGGCTCTTAAGACGAAGTTGACGGAGAGCGTGGCGCCGAGCCAAGCGGTCTTCGTGAATGCGAAGCTGGAAGCAGAGATGTCGGGGATGACCTTGGTGGAGCGGAAAGAATTTCTGGCGGAGTATGGGGTCTCGGAAGATGCGCTTGGCGAGCTAATAAAGGCGGCGTATAAGACGCTGGGGTTGCAGAGCTTCCTGACGGCGGGTAAGAAAGAGGTGCGAGCTTGGACTGTGAAGACTGGGGCGACGGCGCCAGAGGCGGCGGGGGTGATTCACACGGATTTTCAGCGGGGGTTCATTGCCGCGGAGGTGATGAAGTATGATGATTTGGTGGAGCTGGGGAGCGAGCAGGCGGTGAAGGCGGCTGGGAAACTGCGGACCGAGGGGAAGACGTATGTGATGGAGGAGGGGGACGTGGTGGAATTTCGGTTTAATGTGTCGAAGTAGGGGGGCGAGTCGTTTGTTTCGGGGTTTTCGGTTTTTGTTGTTTTTTGCGTTCTTGATACCCTTGACATAGGAAAGCCCCGAGGCTCGTAGGTAGGAAAAGGCCCCGGCGTGAACCGGGGCGCTTCTCTCGATAGGGGCGTTGACCTTATTGGTCGTTAGGGTCCGGGGCGGGGTCGGATTGAAGGCTGGTGACGTGCTGGAGTAGGCTGCCAGCGTCAGGGGTGCCGTGAAAGGCGGTGGTTGTGCTCAGGGCTTCAACCAAGGAGAAAATCTCCTGGATGTTGCTGCCGGTGGCGGTAGCCAGCGCGTCACTGGTGATGGGATACTGGAGTGCCTCAACAACGTGTCCGCGGGCGACGGGAAGCAGTATGCGCTGCAGGTAGTCGTGGCGGGCAGAGGTGTTGCAGGTGGCATCATTCCAGGGGATTTCCACCATATGGGTGGCACCGTTGCAGATCCGCGGCTCGGCGCCGGGGAGCGGGTGGCTCTCCTGATCCAGATAAGCTTCGATACTCTTCATCGGGAAGAGCTGGTCGAAGTCGCGGCCGATCATGGCCGGGTTGGTGCTGGTGAGGATCTCGGCGGCCAGCTTGGTGACGTCGGGGTTCTGGAGGAGGAAGTTCTGGAGATTGGCCGGGTTGTCGTAGCCGTTTTTGCCAGCCAGCGTCAGCAGAATGGTGATGTGGCGGTGGCTCTCCTGGGTCGGAGCGGAATCCTGGTTGTCGTCGTTTCGGACAGTGGTGGGTTCGGCCTGGATGTGGGTGTCTCTGGGATCGTGGACGTTCATGGATATTCCTGCCTTTCTTGTGCGCTAATAATGAGCTAGGCGCACGATTTAAGATTACGCGACATTATCGCGTAATTGCCCATTTGGTTGGTTGATCAAGTGAGCAATATTCGCGATAATTTGGCGAGGCAGGTTTTGGGTATATAGTTCTGGTAATGATGCGGGCAGCGATTGGGATAGCGCGGAGTTTCGAGATGATCTGAGAGTTTGAGATTTCTATCGAGAGTGGTAAATTGCGAGGATTATAGAGGTGGCGTTTGACTACGCACTCATTCTGTAAGAGCCTATTTGGGTATTTTATAACGCTGGATTGGAAAAGTCAAGCGTGGGACTATGTTTTGGCGGGCGGCGGTTGGGTCGAGGCGAATTTAGTAGAGATTTCTGTTGGGGCTGGGTGGAGTGGCGGCTATTCGCTAAGCGTGAACCAATCGTCGAGATGAAAATCAGAGCCACTGACGGAGGCGACGGCAAGGGTGGGCTGGAAGTGCTGATATTCTGGATGTTGGACGAGGAAAGTTTCGGCGGCGAAGCGAATTTGTTGGTGCTTTTTCGGAGTGATGGCGGCGAGAGGGGTGCCATGGGTGGAAGTTTTGCGATATTTGACTTCAGTGAAATAGATGATGGGCGTTTGAGAGGTTGGAGGTGATTGCGGGTCGAGGTTGGTTGAAATAAGGTCAATTTCGTAAGACTTAGTTTTGAAGTTTCTAGCGATGATGGTGTGGTTATGTTCGGTTTCGAGGTATTTCGCGACGATTTGTTCGGCTTTTTGACCGCGGACGGTAGTGGTATCAGGGGTAGTTGGGGCACCGGGCGTTTGGCGGGGACTGGAGGGTGAAGATGGTTTAGATGAGTCAAGTGGAACGGGGCTGGATGAGCTAGGGATTGCTGGCATGGAAGCGAGGAGATCGGCGACGGGACGGAAGGAACAGCGATGCTCGGGGCAGGGTCCGAGTTCGAGAAGGGCGGATTTATGAGCAGCGGTGCCGTAGCCGACGTGTTTTTCAAATCCGTAGCCAGGGTATTTTTTGGAGAGGTCGGTCATATAGCTATCGCGGGCGACTTTGGCGATAATAGAGGCGGCACTGACTTCTTTGATGAGAAAGTCGGCTTTCGGGAGGAGAGTGACTTTGTCAGCGAGCGGAGTGTTAGAGAGAAGGTTGATGGTGCCGTCAATGATAATTTCGTCGAACTTCAGGAGCGGGGCGGTCGTTTCCTGGTCTGGGATGGCAGCTTCTGGGGTGATGGTGAGGTTGTCTGGAGGTTCGGCGGGGCTTATGGTGGACTCGATGGCGGCGTGGTTTTGGGAGATTTGGGTGAGGATTTGTTTGACGGCGCGGCGAGAAGCGAGTTTCAAGGCGGGACCGAGCCCGTAGCGGTCGATTTCGGAGGCGGCCACCCAGCCGAGGCCGGTAGCAGCAGCGTGTTTTAGAACAATCTCGTTGAGGGCTTGGCGTTTTTTCGCGGTGAGTTTTTTCGAGTCGGTGAGCTGTTCGTATTCGGGGAGCATGGAAAAAGTGGGGCCGAGAATGACGGCTCCCACGACAAGTGGCCCCGCCCAGGGGCCACGTCCGACTTCGTCAATTCCGAGGATGATTTTCTCGGTCATGAATAAGTTTACAGATTAGGCTTTGTTTTCTTCGGTTTTGATGTCTGTGGCGACCTTCTCGGCAGCGGCTTCGACTTTTTCGACGATGGTTTCGGCAGCATCTTTGACGTCTTCGGCAACTTTTTCAGCTTCAGCCTTGACCTCGGTCAAGGTGTTCACGGCAACGCGGTCGAAAGCCTTATTGGCCAAGCGAGCAGACTTACCGGAGCGTTCGCGGAGGAAGGAGAGGTTCTTGCGGCGGACTTTGGCGCGATGAACGATTTCGATTTTCTCTACCAGTGGGTTGTGAATCAAGAAGGATTTCTCGACGCCAACACCGGAAGCAACTTTGCGCACGGTAATGCGGGCGGTGTGAGAGTCTTTACGGTCGGTGCGGATGACGACGCCTTCAAAGACCTGAGAGCGGAATTTCTCACCTTCTTTAATTTTCTGGGTGACGCGGACGGTGTCGCCCGAGCGAACGTCGACGACAGCCGGTTTTTTCTGGGCATCGCCGATTTTTTTCAAATCTGTAAAACTCATAATTTAACCTTTATATTACAACTTTCACTATTTTATCATACTTTCTCGGATTTGAGAAGAGGGATTTCGGAAAACGAGGATATCAGGTGAGAGATTGCGATTTTGCTAGTAAAAATTTGGAAATTATAGTATAATAGTGATGATTACAATATTACATTGGGGGTGTTTTGGTGTAGTACGAGCCTCGAAAGAGGCATAAACCCAGTCTGGGCGGCTTCGTAATCGGCCGAACGGATGCACGTTGAGAAGTAGGAGGTTTTATGTTTAATCCAAGTAAGAAAATGGTGTCGTTGGTGCTGGTCATCGCGATGCTGTTTTCGACCGTGAGCACGGCAGCTGCGGCTGAAATCGAGACTGAGGTTGCGACAGCGACGGAAGTCGTCGAGACTGTTGACGTTGAGGCTGCGCCTGAGGTTGAAATCGAGATTGGCACTGAAACCGAGGGCGAACTCGAAACGCCGTCGGCGGAGGCTGAAACTGACGAGGAGGTCGCGACGGAAGTTGCGGGCGATACGGAAGTGGAGGTTGACGTTGGGACGGAAGCTTCGGATGAGTTTGTTGCGGCGGGAGTCTGGTCAGACGCGGACCCGTATTTTACGGGCGAGGTGTTCGATGAGGTTGCCGACGATGCGACGTGGATGCCGGCTCTTTGGAGCATGGGCGAGCGCGCGGCTTATCCGACCTACGAGGAAGCCTATCAGGCGATGATTGCTCTGCAGGATGAATATCCTGAGGGAATGAAGTGGACAAACTTTGCGCCTTATGGTAGTCAGACCGAGAGCACGAATCCGGAGCATAAGCATGGCTATCGCTTCCAAGGCGGCGCTATCAAAGGTGCGCAGCTAGGGGTGGGCTGTGCGGCATTTTGCTTCTTGGTGAGCGACTTGGTCTATGGCAACATTCCGGCGAGAGTGGTTGACGAGGGCGACTTCGAGTTTGAAGACATCCGAGTTGGCGATTTCTTGCGCGTCAACAGCTCGCACTTTGTGACGGTGCTTAGGATTACTCCGAGTGGCGTGATTGTCGCGGAGGGTAATTACAGCGGGACTGTGCACTGGGGCCGAGCGATTAGCAGGGATGAGCTGATGTTCTCGGCGAATTTCTTGGTGTCGCGCTATCCGGCGGATTATCAGGAAACGGCAGGGCCTGAGGAAGAGGTCGCGAGTGGGACGGAAGGTTCTCTTGCGTGGACGATTTCCAATAAGGGACTGCTGACCATTACTGGCAACGGCGGAATGCCGAATTATGACTATAGCACGCGCCCGTCTTGGGAGGCGGCTGGACAGGCAATTTATGACGTTGAGATCGGGACTGGCGTGGAGAGCGTGGGCGACTATGCTTTCTATGGTCAGGCTGATTTAATCAACGTTTCCCTGTCGGGAACGGTCGCCAGTATTGGTAATGGCGCATTCCGAGAGTCAAGCCTGGTTGGCTTGACGTTGCCGAGCAGCGTGAAAACGGTGGGCGATGATGCCTTTTATGGGTGCACGAGCCTGACGTCGGTAAGCATATCGGAAGGGGTGCAGAAGATTGGCGAACGCGCGTTCCATAGCTGCACGACGCTGAACGCGGTGGATTTCCCGTCGAGTTTGACGGAAATTGGCGGCGGAGCGTTTACGAGCTGCGAGAACCTGATGCAAGTGAGATTCATGCCCAGCAGCGGCAATCTGAAAATTGGCGATAGCCTGTTTACGCAGTGCTGGCGCCTGCAATTCGTTTCGCTGCCGGAGGGTATCACCGAGCTGACGCCGGGATTATTCTCGTCGTGTAAGACGGTGTTCTATCTCTATATCCCGAGCACCGTCACGACGTTGGCCGAGGCGGGCGAGGAAAGTCCGTTTACGAGCAGCTTCGTCGGAACGATTTATTTTGGCGGGGCACAGGCGCAGTGGGACAGCATGATGACCGCGATGAGCAAGGTTCCCTTGCTGATGCAGACTTATCAGGTCCTGCAGCAGGCGCTGGTGGTTTGTGAACAAAGCGATCCTTTTGTGCCGGCGCCGGATGACCCGGGAGATATTGTATTCCCTTGTGCGAATGGGCATGTCGGCAAAGATGACGGAAGTGGTAATTGTGATGTTTGCGGCGATCCGATAGGAGAGGGGTCGGTTGACCCACCTGTGGACCCGCCGGCTGAGCATGAACATGAGCCGGAAACCGACTGGAGCCATGATGAAATTGGGCACTGGCACGAGTGCTTGGCGGAAGACTGCCCGACGACGGAAAATAGTAAGAAGGACAGCTATGCCGGGCATGAGTTTGGCGAGTGGACGGTAAGCGTGGAGGCTACAGCCGAACAGGCTGGGAGCAAGTATCGTGATTGCGCGGTTTGTTCCTACCGTGAGACCGAAGAAATCCAGAAACTTCCTCCCGTGGACCCTCCTGTTGATCCGGGCGAAGGGGAGCCTGGTGAAAGTGAAAATCCGGGAGAGGGTGAGAACCCGCCTGCAGAGCATAAGCACGAGTGGGCGGAGGCTTGGACGAATAACGCGACGAACCATTGGCATGAATGTGTGGCGGCGGGCTGCTCGATTACGGCTAACAGCGAGAAGGATAGCTACGGTGCGCATGATTTCGGCGGGTGGGTAGTCGATAAAGCGGCGAACGCGACGCAAAGCGGCAGCAAGCATAGAGATTGTGCAATCTGCATTTACCGTGCGACGGAAACTATTCCGGCGACGGGAGGTTCTTCCGGCTCGGGCGGAAATACTGGTGGATCGTCTGGATCTGGCGGTACGTCCGGCGGGAATACCGGCAATAGTGGAGGCAACTCTGGCTCCGGCAGTTCCGGTTCGGGCAGTCCTGGATCTGGTGGCTCCGGTGGTTCTACGAAACCGGGCGGGACGATTAATTCCGACAAGAGTGTAGTGACGCAGAAGCCGGATGGTTCGACGGATGTGAAG
>CANAUU010000047.1 GCA_947364965.1 uncultured Candidatus Saccharibacteria bacterium
CAAAAATTGCGAGCGAGCCATATTACTTCGTAAGGGGCGGATATGTTGACATGGCTAATACGATTTTGTTTACGAATGCTGGTCGTAGCGGCTTCTATTGGTCATCGACTGCAACTTCTGGTAGCGATGCTGCCTACAGTTTGTGGTTTTATAGCACTAATTCTGTTGAGATTTCTAATAGTGATCTGCGGCAAAGTGGACTTTCGATTAGGTGCATTGCTCGTTAATTGTAAGTTGAGGCTTCGGGCTCGGGATTTTTCTCTGCCCCAGCCTCCGCACCTACCAAGTAGTTTATATGTAAAGTTTGGGCTTTATGCCTAGACTTTGGTGATAATATTGTCGATATAGCACATACCTATTCCTTTTTTACAATAAAACTTATAGATATCGCGATATAGTCTTTTAAGGATAAGTTGTTCCAGCAAGTTGATTTTAAGGATTTTCTGAATGAGAATGAACCCTTGGATGAAAGTTAAAACAACTTATGGCTTATCCAGAGTTTCTGTAGCATCACACAGAAAAATGTCAGTAAAGTTCTCCATACTTTTCTAGCAATAACTACTTGGCGGGGCGGCGGCTGGGGCGGGGGTTATGTTAAACTCGCGCGGAGAGAGTCTAGTAGAAATGCTAGACTCTTCTAGGTTTGATGGGAGGTCTGGTCTTCTGAAAGGTTTTACTTCCCCATTTCTTCTTGGCGCTCGATGAAGTCGATGGCTTTCTGGCGGTCGGCGATTTCTTGCCAGAGTTGGCGTTTGCGGGTGGTGAGCATAGCGAGGCGCTCTGCGGAGGTTTTGCTTCCCTGGCGGTAGAGAGCGGAATAGCGTTTTAGCTCGCGCGAGCGGAAGCCAGCTTGTCTCATGTTGATGAGGATGCCGAGCAGGTCGACTTGCCAGGGTTCGAAAATACGTTGGTGCTTTGCGTCGCGGCGGACGTGTGGGACAAGGCCGCGGTTGCAGAAATTGCGGACAGTATTTCTTGGTATTTGGAGGAGGTTGGCTACCTCGAGAATTGTTTTAGTTTGGTTGGGAGTGGGGTGAGAATTATCCATAAACCCATTATACTATGTGCCTGACCAGTTTTTGAAAAGTGGTCAGGTGGTTTACGAATGCCACCCCTGTTAAGTCGGACAGGTAGGGTGACCAGTTTTGTAAAAGTTGCAGGGTTGGGTGGCTTGGTGATTGGAGCGGAGATTCCGGATTTTTGGCGTGTTGTAATGGACAAAATTGAAGCGAAAGGAAGGAGATGCTAGAGATTGGGGCTGGAGGGTTTTCTATAATTTAGGGGTTCCCTAGTAGGAGAAAGTGTGTTATAATTGTGGTAAGTGGTTCCGTCGTCTAGTGGTCCAGGACGTCTGGTTCTCATCCAGAAAATCGCGGGTTCGACTCCCGCCGGAATCACCACAAGGGTTTATGTGAGTCGTGCCGAGAGGCGATTTTTTGTTGGGCGGGGTTGGTGATTTGAGTTTACTTGCGGTGTTGTGATGTTGCTTCTGGCTAATACGCTTGCAACGCTGCGATGTTATTTCCGGTTAAGACTTGTCGGGCGTTTATTCCCACTCAACATCCCCAAATTGAGGGACGGCGGCGATCCAGAGCTGACCGGGGGTGAATTTGATGACTTCGCCGGAGGCGTCTTTGAAGCTGATTTGGCTGTTTTGGGAGGATTTGGACCAAGTACCCTCAATGACGGCGCCGTTCTGGAAGATGTAGGCTTGACCGGAGCCGATGGTGGCGATAGATTCATGGTAGCCGTCGGCCATGGTGTGTTCTTTGATCATCATGGCGACGACTACGCTGGGAGCGAGCTGTTTTAGCTCTCCGCACTCGGTTTGCGTGTTGGGCTGATTGAGGTTGGCCGGGCATTCGTAGACGAGGTGAGGGTCGCCGGTTTGGTAGCTGCGGGCGTAGGTGTTGGACTCGGAGTCATAGGAATAGAGGGTGTTATAGTTGATGAGGTTGCTGAAGTTGATGCGGATGGTGCTTGCGAGGTCCGGCTGGCCGTCGAGGCTTTCTTGGTTTGATGAGTTGTCTGCGGCGGGATCCTTTGGACTGGTGTTCCGCTGGGCGATTTCGAGGGCTTCGTCAGGGGTGAGGCGGGGGAAAGTCTTGGGGTTTGAAGTGCTATAGCCGTGGTCAGAGTTGAATTTTAGGAGGTCGGTAGGCGAGGTGAAGAGGTTGTTCCAGAGACGGTCGGTGCCTTCCTCGCGCCACATATAGGCATAATTTTCGTCGAGGTTGCGCTGACCGCCTTTTTTGATGGCTTCGAGGGCTTCGTGGGAGCCGCCGGCGTGGGTGACGGTGCAGTCGAAAGGTGTGTCCCAGTCGAGGTAGTATGGGCGGAGCGAACGGACGGGACCAATGGCGCTGGAGGTTGGGTTTTGAAAAACGGCGGCGAAGCGGGTGATGCCAGTTTCGGCGATGGCTTCAAAAACGACGCCAGCCTGAGTGAGCCCGACTTGCGGACGGGCGCCGTCGGTGCTGCCGTTGGGAATTTGGACACAAAAAGTGGGGCTCTCGTTGAGTTTCTCGTCGGTGATTTCGAGGCCGGTGAGATTACTATAGATAGGATCGGGGAAGTCGACCTTGTCGATTTTGATGGGTGCATCTTCGCGGAAGAAGAGGAGCCAGCAAACGACGCCGGCGCCGCAGAGGACGAGGACGAGAATGATGATGAGGACGATACGGGATTTGTGGCTGGGTTTTTGATCGGGGTTTTGGGGTTTGTTTTTGGACATTTTGGTTTCCTTGGTTAACGGTTTTGTTAATTGGGCATTGTTGCGACTTTGGATTTTGCGATGTGGGCTTTCGAGCGTTGGAGGCTAGTCGTTTTCGAGGGCGGTGGCGGCGGATTGGAGGCGGGAGAGGGTGAGATTTTTGCCGAGGACGTTCATGGTGAGGTGGAGGGCTGGGCTAAACGGAGCAAAGGAGAGGGCGATGCGAATGACGGAGAAGAGTTCGGCGGGCTTCTTGCCGGTTTCTTCGAGTAGCTCGTTCAATGCGGCTTGGAGGTTGTCGGCATTCCAATCGGACTCGGGAATTTTTTCGAGCTTGCGGGAGGCAAGCATGAGCATATCGGAGAGCTCGTCTTCGGAGAATTTTTTGAGGAATTTGTTGCCGGTAATCATTTCGAGGTCGATAGTGGGGTTTTCGAAGAAGTAAGTCGTCATGGTTTTAAGGTCGGAAAGGGTTTTAAGGCGGTCATAGATGATGGCGAGAACTTTTTGTTTATATTCGTCATCGTAGGGAGCGGCGGATTCGGGCCAGAAACTATCATTGTTGCCGTGCAATGCTGTGGGTTTGTCGTTCGAGATTGTGTTTCGGGAGGTGATTTCGGGAGCGGAGACAGTGCGGGCGTAGAGTGCAGAAATTCCCTGTTCGTCGGCGATGCGGCGGATCCATTGGCCGTTCATCCAGAGAAGCTTGGTTTCGTCGTAGCGAGCGCCGGAGTTTTGGATTTTTTCTAGGGAGAAGTTCTTGATGAGTTCGTCTTTGGTGTAGATTTCCTGTTCGGTGCCATCGTTCCAGCCGAGGCAGGCGAGGTAATTCAGCATAGCCTCAGGAAGGACGCCATCGGCGCGGTATTCAGTGGCGGATTTGGCGCCGTCGCGCTTGCCGAGTTTTTTGTTGCCAGTCGGAGCGAGAATGTGCGGGAGCGAAACGAGTTTCGGGACTTCGAGATTTAGCGCCTCATAGAGCGCGAGGTAATTCGGTGTGCTGGAAAGATATTCGACTCCGCGCATGACATGAGTGACGCCCATTTCGGCGTCGTCGACGATGTGGGCGAAGTTATAGGTCGGCATACCGTCGGCTTTGATCAAAATAATATCGTCTTGAACTTCGGGTCCTGCTTCGAGATCGCCCACGACTTCGTCGTGCCACTTGCGTGGCTTCGGGTCGGCTTTGAAACGGAGTGGGATGCCAGGCTTCCATTCGGGCGGATTCTCGGGTCGGAAATTGCGATAGAGGTAAGGGATTTTCTTGGCATTGCATTCGTCGCGGTATTTTTGGATGGTTTCGGAGTCGGTCGGGTCGGCGTAGGCGTGACCAGTGTCGATGAGTTTTTGTCCCCATTTGTGGTAAATTTCGCCGCGTTTGGACTGGAAATAAGGGGCAGCAGGGCCACCGACGATTGGACCCTCGTCCCATTCGAGGCCGAGCCAGTTTAGGGTGTCTTCAATGAGTTCGGTCGCTCCCTCGACGAAGCGCGCTTGGTCGGTATCTTCGATGCGAAGAATAAAGGTACCGTTTTCTTGACGCGCTAAAAGATAAGGGTAAATCGCGCTACGGACATTACCAATGTGAATATAGCCAGTCGGGCTAGGGGCGAAACGTGTTTTCATATTTTTATTATATCATAGATATAATAAAAATATGCTGTAGCTCACATCACCAAAAGATTAGAATCTTTTGTATAGATGTTTCGCACAGTTCATTCTTATATCGTGCTCCTACATTGAAGTGACGATGTTGCGGAGCTGTTTGTTGGTGAGGGAGGCGCCGGTGGAATTGATTTTGTAGAGGACGCCGCCGTTAACCCAAGCTGCGTTGGAGCCGGAGACATAGATCGTAATTCCCTGTTCGTGGGTGCTGGTGTAATTATCTTTCCAGGTTGGTCCGACGTAATTGCGAAGTAGAGTGGTGCTATCCCAAGAGGATTTTTCTTCGGTGAGAGTGAAGCTGGAGCGTTCAGGACCTTCAAAAGTGATGACTATTTTACCACTCTCGGAGCTAATGTCTTTGAGAGAGTAATCGCGGGGGATGTAGGATGGGTAGGAAGCTTCGACGCCAGTTTGCATGGCGGCGACGCGAACGGAGATGTCGGGGATGTTAGTGCTGACGAGGTAGGTGACGGCGCCAACGCAGAGCACAGCACAGACGAAGGCTAGCGCGAAGCGTTTGACATTGCCTTTGCGGCGGACGGCTGAACGGGCGGGGCGGGCTTCGGGCTCGTCGTCCATGGCAGCGACGGAGCGCAAGGCGCGGCGCAGGGCCTGGTCTTGGTTCAGGGCAGCAGGTGGACGAGCGCCGGCATTGGCGCGGTTAATGGGTCGAGCAGTAGGACGGGTGGCAGGGCGGGCGTTGGCGCGAGAAACGGTGGGGCGAGCGACGGCTGGTTTTCTTGCGGCGACCTTCGGAGACGGTTTAGCGGTGGAGGCTGTAGGTTTCGCGCGGTTGATGACTTTGGCGGAGCTTTTGGCGACTTTGTCGGCGGCGCGGCTGGCTTTCGAGCTTAAGGCAACTTTCTTGCTGGCGGTTTCTTTGACCTTGGTCGACTTCATCGCAACACTAATAAACTTGTCGATGGTATTGCTGAGCTCGGTCATTTCGGGCATGGAAGAATTGGCGCGGATGTTCTCGGCGAAGGCTTGAAGAGAAGCGATTTGTTCGGAGATTTCTTCTGGCTCGGTGGCGGTACGGATGGAGGCGATGGCGTCGGAAGCGGCTTGCGCGATAGCATCAATGGAGTCGGTGGAAGTAGCGTCGAGCCCGACGTAAGTGTCGACGGAGAGAGTTGGGGACGGTTCGGCGACCGTAGCGCTCATACTGGCGGCAGCATAATCGGCGGCAATGTTCATAGCGAGGTCGCGCGGATCGACTGGCTGGGTTGGGACCGGAGTGGAGGCTATAGCTGGGGTGAAATCTTGAGAATAAGACTCGCTAGGAGTTGGCTCGGCGTAGGTCGTGATAGAGGTAGTTGTGGCCTCGATGACGGCGGTTGGCTCAGCGACGATTTGGTCGATTGGAGCATAGAGTTGGTCGTTGGTGAAGGATGGAGCCATGGGCTCGCTAATAGTCGGCTGTGGCTCGGTGAAGGCAGGTTGATAGGTATCGGAATAAGTGTCTGGCTCCGGTGTATTATCGAATATGCTTGGCTCTGATGTGCCGCCGAGCTCAACGACACTATGGATGACTGGTTCTTCGATTTTTGGAGCTTTTGTTTCGGTTTCGGCGGCAGCCAATAAATCAGCGCTATGAACACGGAGATTAACTAGGCGCGAGGGTGCGCCGGAGTTAGAAGTTTCCTGTTGTGGGATTGATTTGGCAACTTCTTCAATAGCAAGATTTGTCGGGCGGGTGACGTAGCGGCGGTTAAGGGTGGACGAAGGTCGAGTAGGACGATGAGTAGCAGAACTGGCAGGACCAGGCTCAAGTTGTATTTTACTCATTAATAACTCCTCATCGTGTTTTTGCTTATTACTATTATAACTTCAAGCACTATGAAAAAGCAAGAGCAAAATTATGACAAAAGTATGTTATAATATATGGGTAGATATGGATTACGAAGAAAAGAAAAAGAAACAATTTATTCGAGTTTTGATTGCGGAAGCTGGGATGGTGATTTCGGTGCTGGTGATTGTGGCCGTGGCGACGCTGGCGGCGATGGGATTTTTTATCAGTAATAGCGGGATTGAGCAGTCTGGTCTGATGCAGATTCATAGCTTGCCGACGGGAGCGACGGTGGAGTTGGATGGACACGCTTTGTTTTCGAAGACGAATTTAAGCAAAACGATGTCGGCGGGCGAGCATACCTTGAAACTGTCGCGCGAAAATTATGATACTTGGGAAAAGACGATTAGGATGTATTCGGGGGTATTAATTCGGCTGCACTACCCGCGACTATTTTTACAGAATCGTGAGACGGAGACGGTGATGGCGTTGAGCGAAAAAAGCCAGGATAAAGAGGCGGGGCTGGAGTTTTATCAGCCGTCGCAGAGCCGTAATTATATTATATACGCCGAAGAGGGGTCGGCGGTTTGGAAGCTGTTGGACGTGAAGGGGGACGAAGTGAGGACGACTTTGCTGGATTTGTCGGGGATTTTGCCGGGAGTAGTTGAAGAAAAAACAGAAGTTAAGCCTAAAACCGGAGTGGAGGCGCAGAGTATGACGCCAAAATATCGGTTTGAGGGTGAAATCGAGGAGATAATTTGGAGTCGGGACGAGAACCGCGTGCTGGTGAAAGTGCGTTATGAGGGGAAGATAGAGTGGTTGTTGGTGAATTTGCGGGATATTGCGAGTAGTTTAAATTTGACGAAGACGTTCGGGATGAGCTTTGAGCAGATTGAGATGATTGATAATTCCGCCAATCAGCTTTTCGTGTTGGAGAATCATCAACTTCGACGGATTAACGTTTCGGAGCGGACGATGTCGCGCGTGTTGCTAGGAAATGTTGCAAAATTCGCGAGTAATGGCACGAATGTAATTTATTTGACGACGGAGTTATCGCAGCAGAGTGCTAGCGATGCGAATTCGACGGGTGCGGAAAAATATCGTGCGGTGGGGGTCTATCGGAATGACGAGAAAGATGGCACGGTGCTTACAAGGGTGAAATTAGGCGAGAAGGTACAGATTGCCTTGGCAAGATACTTTGATGAGGACTACATGTGCTATATCGTTGATAAAAAGCCGACGATTTTGTATGGCGATTTGCCGTCTTATGATGAAAAGGGAGCGGATTTATCGCGTCTAAAAACTTTGGCGGAGGGTGAGGTTCTTGACGAAGTGCCGGAGAGTTTGGAGACTAGCTGGGGGGATGAATATTTGGTAGCGCGAACGGGGACTAAGTATATGGTAATAGGTCTAGATATGGGGGATTTGTATGAATATGACGCGCCGACTGCGGGGCTCAATTGGTTGGATGGCAGTATGATGTATGCGGTGCGGGATGGGGAGGTTTTGGTTTGGGATTTTGATGGCACGAATCAGCGTAATTTGGCGGAGAGCGTGCGAAGTGAGAAAGACCGTTTGGCTGTGATGGAGCGGC
>CANAUU010000048.1 GCA_947364965.1 uncultured Candidatus Saccharibacteria bacterium
GCCGGTTACTAGCGTCTGAAACCCTCCGTGAAAAGCCCGCGAACCTCTCTCGCTCATGCGCTTCTCGCGCATAGGATTTCACTGAAATAATATTAGAAATTGAATCTGCTAGCTGACCGGTTTGTTTGGTATAAGCCTCCGCCTCTGCGTCATTCAAATGCGCAATTTTCCGCATCGTCAGCCCGGAGACGATTGAATAGATAATCGTAAAACCGACAATCCCAATCGCAAACCAAGCTGCTTGATTCCAAAGCACTATAACCACGAAAATGATATAGCACAACATTGGCCAAGCATCCCAAATCAAAACATCCATCATTCTCTCGAATGATCCGACGAACTTGTTAGTCTGCGATACTAGGGAACCAGAAAAACGGTCACTATGGAATTGCATTGACTGCTCTGAAACAGTATTGAAACACAAGTTCGCTAGGTCATACATTGATAGAACTTCCATTTTCCAAGTCCAAAACAATCGGAGCTCCTCTAGGACAAACTTGCTAACCACATAACAAACCAGATATAAAATCACATCCACTGCCGCGCTCTGCAATAATTCTTCCAGCGGCAAACCTAGCGAAACTTTCTCAATCAAATTTGCAAAAATCATCGCCGACAGAACCGCTCGCACGAACACTACAATCGGTGTCGCCAAAAAGAACCCCAGCGAATACCACTTATACTTAACGATCTCCTGCCAAAAATAATGCAGCGTGCGCTTTACGGTTGGTTTATCTTTCTTTTCCTTCGTCATACCTCTAAATTATAACAGGAACCACCCCAAAATAACACCCCCGAACGACGGGAAAGAGCCGCCCAGCCGGGCAGCTCTTTTCTAGAAGCAAGTAGATTACAGTTCTTCAATCTTCACTCGCTTCTGCTCGGTCGTATCGCGGTCGCGCACAGTCACGGTCCCATCCTCCAGTGTATCAAAGTCAATCACCACGCATTTCGGCGTCCCGATCTCATCCTGTTTCTTATAGCGCTTCCCGATATTTCCTGAATCGTCCCAAGTCACGAAAATATATTTCTCTTTCAAGGCCTTGTAAACTTCCTCCGCCTTCTGAACCAGTTCCGGCTTGTTCTTCAAGAGCGGGGAAACACAGAATTTGTATGGCGCCAAATTCTCAGGCAGCTTCAAGACCACTCGGTCATCTTCCTCTTGGTATGCCGCCGTCAAAATTGCCAAGAACAGACGCTCCACCCCAATCGATGGCTCAATCACGTGCGGAATGAACGTCTCGCCCGTCACCTTATCGCGGTACTCCATCGACTTTCCTGAAGCATTCTGAATATTCGACAAGTCAAAGTCTGTCCGGTAAGCCAAACCCATCAGCTCTTCCTCGCCGTTCGGATAATCAAACATCATATCAATCGTCCGCTTCGAGTAGTGCGCGCGGTCTTCCGCTGGCACATCAAGCTCGTGAATCATCTCTGCCGGCAGCCCAATTACTTCCTCGAGGAATTCATGCTGCTCTTTGCGCATCTTCTCGAACTCTTCTTCCCAACTGTCCGGGTGCACAAAATACTCAATCTCCATCTGGCTACACTCGCGGTCGCGCAAGATGAAATCGCGCGGCGAAATCTCGTTCCGGAACGCCTTCCCCTGCTGCGCAATTCCGAATGGCATATTTGGATAAATCGTATCAATCACGCTCTTGTAATTCGTGAAAATACCCTGTGCAGTCTCTGGCCGGAGATACGCAATCGATGCATCGTCCATCACTGGTCCGACGTGCGTTTGGAACATCATATTAAACTTCTTGATCTCGTCCCAGTTGAACTTTCCACAAGTTGGGCATTTCACCTTCGCCTTCAAAAACTCTTCAGTCGTGATGCTTTCGGTTGCTCCATCAACCAATTTATCCGCCCGAAACCGTCCATGACACTCTTTACATTCCACCAACGGATCCGCGAAAGTCGCCACGTGCCCCGACGCCTCCCACGTTTTCGGGTTCATGATAATCGCCGCATCTACCCCATAAATATCATCACGCTTATCAACCCAGAAACCCCACCAAGCATTCATCATATTCCGCTTCAACATCACGCCCAGCGGACCAAAATCCCAAGTGCCGGCCATACCGCCATAAACTTCTGACCCCGGAAAAATAAATCCCCGCCGCTTACATAGACTTACAACATCTTCTAATTTACTCATAGTATATCTATTATAGCATGCGTCGTGCTATAATTGGGGAAATGGAGGTATATTTTGTTTAGCGAAATCGAAAAAGAATACAAAAAGGGTCTGCAAGAACGCCGTTTCTTTGCCTTTTACTGGCCGCGCGCCATCTTGGTTGTCGTGCTAGCGCTTGTGTTCGACTTAGGTCTTAACTTCAACCGCTGGTTGATTTATGGAATTATGGCATTACTTTTGATACTTTTTGTTGCGGTTTTCTTCCTGCGGGATTGGCGCCGTGGGCTTTCGCGTATCGAGCCGGAAAAACTCCGCAAAACCGCCCGTCGTCACCGCGTCAAAGTCATTCTTAAAGCTGATGACGAAATCCGTATCAACAATCTCGTCGAAGATCTACGCCGCCACAATCTCCGCACGAAATCTGACCTCGAACTTGCCATCAATTATTTCGAGCGTAATCGCCCCGTCACCTCGAAGCCAAATCTTCTCGAGTGGACTCTCTCCATTGCTGTCACTCTTTCCTCCATCGTCCTCCTCGCTTACGATACCGAAACCGGTGTTATTAATGCCCAAAAATTCGTCTCCGCCTTCGGCTCGACTATGACTATCGCCATCGTCATCCTGACTCCCGCCATCCTCGCCAAATTCATCTCCGCCCGCATCGCCTCCGCCCGCACTAAGGTCGATTCCTTCATCACCGAGGACCTCGCCTTCATCTACGTCAACTACGAACAATACCGCGGCCAGTTGGAAGGGCAAACCCGTCCCCGCCAAAAACAATCTTGTCGAAAATCGTAATATAAGATATAATACAAGCAGGTACCGCCCTTAAGTAAGGTTGTACTATGGTTCAAACTGTTAGGTCTCTATAATAATAAATATCTTATTATTTTAAGATATCTAGCACAGCTCTATAGCGTTCTTCGGAACGCTATAACTGTTTTAGAAAATGCTTAAGATTGCGATTACATCCCAGATATAGTATAATGTCTACATAAAATAAGACGGAGTTATTGGTGAGATATTCGTTAGGTTTGGATATTGGTACAACAAGTATCGGTTGGGCAGTAATTAATGAAGATAAGAATCGTATTGAAGATGTCGGTGTCCGCATTTTTGAGCGACCAGAAAACCCAAAGAACGGGGACTCTCTGGCGAAGCCCCGTCGTGACGCTCGCTCTGCTCGTCGCCGTCTACGCCGTCGTCGCCAACGTCTTGACTATCTGAAACAATTCTTCATTAACCATAACCTGCTCACTCCGCAGGAAGTTCAGGACCTCCTCACCTACGATTCTGCCCATACTCATAAGGACCCCTACGAATTAAGAGCCAAAGCTCTACAAGAGAAAATCCCCAACGACGAGCTTTTTGTCGCTCTCTATCATATCGCGAAACGGCGTGGGTATAAGAGTAATCGTAAGGCCGTTGAGGAGAAAGACAAAGAGAGTGGGCGCGTCCTTCAGGCAATTAAAGAGAATCAGCATCTTCTTGCTCAATACAACAACTCCGTCGCACAAACTCTTCTTGAGGACAAAAAGTTCGAAAAACACAAACGCAACAAGGCGGATGACTATACAAATTCCTTCATCCGTGCCGATTTCGAACGCGAAATTCTAGCAATCCTCCAAACCCAAAATTGGTCACAAAACGACATTGACGAACTCCTAACGAAGCCAAATAAAGGTCTTTTCTATCAGCGCCCTTTCATGACGAAAGAACTTATTCAGAAAATGCGCGGGCAATGTCAGCTCGAAAAAGACCAGCCACGTGCTCCCCGCGCCAGCTATACTTTCGAGATTTTTCGTCTCGCGTCGGACCTAGCCAATCTTACTTACAATTCTAAAGAAAGGCTCACTAAAGAGCAAATCAAAGTTTGTATAGAACAGGCCAAAAAACAAAAAACTGTCACCTATAAAACCATCCATAATATCATTTTCCCAGACAAGGACGCTTATTTTAAATTTGATTATATTCGAGGGAAGAAAAAAGAAGGCGAAGATCCAGAAAAAAATGCCTTCTGCAACCTCAAGTTCTATCATGCTATAAAAGATGCCTATAAAAATCATCCCTCGGACTGGCAGGAACTTCAAGATAATGTTGAGCTATTTGATAAAATCGGCGAAATCATCACTGAAAACAAAGATGACGAAACGTTGTTTGCTGAGCTGCAAAAACTAGAGCTATCAGATAAAATTATTGAAGAGCTCATGAAGCTATCCTTCTCTGGCTTCGGGCATTTATCCACCAAAGCCATCAAAAACTTGATGCCTTACATTTTGGAAGGTAAAACCTACCTGGAAGCCGGAGCAATCGCTTATCCAGATCAGTTTGCGAACCAGCTTTCCGGCGATGAGAATGAGCTTCCTCCATTGTCAGAAGATGAGCTTCATCAGCTTACTAACCCAGTCGTCAAACGAGCTATTTCGCAAACTCGTAAAGTAATCAACACCGTCATCAAAAAACACGGCTCTCCCTACCAGATTAAAATTGAATGTGCCAATGATTTAGCGAGGAACGCCCAAGAACGCAGCAAAATCAAGAAGCAACAAGATGAGAACCAGGCATATAATGAAAAAGTCAAACAAAAACTCGAAGAGCTCGGCGTCGCTAATCCGACCGGACAGCAAATCATTAAATATAAATTGCGCGAACAACAATGTGGAAAGTGTGCTTATTGTGGGGCTGCGCTCAGTACGGATATTTTTACCGACGATAAACAGTCCGAAATCGACCATATTGTCCCGTTTAGCCGTTGTGGTAATGATCGTTTCAATAACAAAGTGCTAGTTTGTCCGGTCTGCAATCAAGAAAAAGGCGACAAGACCCCGTTTGAAAAATGGGGTCAGGACCCAGAACGCTGGCAAAAAATCATTGATCTAGCCAATTCTCTAACTGGAAAATCAGACGCCAAGCGCTCTAGGATTTTATGCGAAACCGCACCAAAGGAAGATCGGCAGGCTCACGCGCTTAATGATACCCGATATATCGTGCGCTTTGTATCGCAATACATCAGAAAGAATTTACGTTTTGCGGAAGACGCTGACGGCAAACAAAAGGTCATCACTCCGGCTGGAGCCACTACCAATTACCTCCGAAAAATGTACGGCATCGGGAGCAAAGACAGGGAAGCCAATAACTGCCACCATGCCGTAGACGCCTGTATTATAGCAACTGTATCGCAGGGGCAAATTCAGCGTGTTTCGGAATGGAACAAATACAAAGAGCAGGGTGCTAAACGACATACTTTGCTTTGGGAAGATGAAAACGGCGAAACGCGTCAAATTACAAAAGTAGATTATGAAGTTATGCGACAAGAACTTGCTCCTTGGCCAGATTTCGCTAAAGAAGTTCGCATTCGCACCGGAATGGCGCATGATGCTGGTGAGATTGAGAACCTAACCGATTTCCGCGATAAGTTTCGTAGTTTCGAAAGTTATGACGCTGATTTCTTGGAAACTCTCCATCCTCTCTTCGTTTCACGCATGCCTAAGCGGAGCCTTAATGGTAAGATACATGAAGAGACCATTCGCAGCCCAAAGCCCACAGCAGACGGTCGCCGCACGGCGCGTAAACGTCTAGACAAAAAATTCGCCCAGAACTATGTCAAATGTCAAAAAGAAGGCAAACCAGAAAACAGTTATCTAGAGAACTCCGTCCTGCCAGAAAGCGACATAGTCCTGTACCGCCAACTCAAGCAGCTACTCGAAGAGAAAGGGGAGAATGCTTTTGATGAGCCAGTTTATAAGAACAACAAGACCATTGATAAAAACGGACACCTTCTGTCGCCGGTATCGACAGTCAAAGTCTACGAGAAGAAACCTAACACATCAGGAGTTTACCTTAATAACGGAACGCAGTTTGCTGACAACGGTAAAACGCTTTGTTTGAATATCTATCGTCGCAAGATGAGCGACGGTAATTATAAGTTCTTTGCCGCACCGCTTTATGCTCATAGCCTTCGAAAAGCAACTATCCCAATCCTGCCCACGCCGAATGATATCGAGCTGAAGGGCATACTAACGGCTGATAAAACTATTTTAGCCAGCCCAGAAAACGGTTTTGAAAAAGTAGCCCAAGTCTTCCCGAATGATTATATCCGCATAGAATATGCGGGGCGTGTTGTGGAGGGGTATTATGTTAAATATGGCATTGCTGGTGGCCAAATAACACTTATGCCGCATAATTGCCCGGACAAGACGGGAGCCCTACCAACATGCTGTCTTGGGAAAGCCATAAATATCAAAACCCTTCCAATTTCCGTTCTCGGTGACAACTACGAGTTTGAATAACTATGTCATGGCGAGTGGTAGCAATCGAAAAGCCTGCAAAATTAAGTCTGCGCGATAATAAGCTAGTTATCAAACAGGACGAAGAAGTAGCCTTACCACTTGAGGATGTCGACAGTCTAATCGTTGACAATCACGAGGTAGTCTTAACCGCAAATATCCTCGCCGCATTGGCTGAGTTTGGCGTCAACGCCTTGATTTGCGATGATAGGCATCTGCCAGCAACGATTATTCTGCCACATGGGAAAGCGGCCCGTAGCTCCAAGAATGCCCGTGCGCAGCTCGGTATGTCAGCACCGCTTCGTAAACAACTTTGGCGCAAGAATATCATCCAGAAAATCAATAATCAAGCTGATGTTCTTGAGAAGAACGATTTTCTGGATGCGGCCTCTAAGCTGCGTAAGCTCGCAGCTACCGTGCGCTCTGGTGACGTTTCGAACAATGAAGGAGTGGCGGCAAGGATATATTTCGATGTCTTGCTCGGTGATGCAACGCGCCGACAGTCCATGTGGCATAATTCGGCATTAAACTATGCCTATGCCATAGTACGCGGAACCATAGCGCGCTCGGTGGCGTCCAGGGGGTTCATTACTGAGCTTGGCATCAACCATCATTCAGAGCTCAATCAATACAATTTGGTTGATGATCTTATTGAGAGTTTCCGCCCGCTGGTTGATGATTATGTTTTGTCAAAAATCGCCCCTCTCCATCTGGGTGATGAATACGATTCGAGCCTTACTCAAGCCGACCGACATCTTCTACTTGATATTTTAAACCAGTATGGTATAATTCTTGACAGAAGGTATACTATCAAACATATCACCGACCTTGTAGTAGGAAGTTTTCTAGAGGCAATTCTGGAAGATAGCACCGATAAGTTTGAACTACCAACGATTGTTAAATAATTGGAATTATGATATCGAACCGTTTTATGCGTGCAATGGTGATTTTCGACTTGCCGGTCATCACGAAAAAGGAGCGCAAGCTTGCTACGAGCTTCCGTAAATTTTTGCTTGATGATGGGTTTGAAATGCTGCAATACTCGGTTTATACACGATTGTGTCCAGATCGAGATAACGCGAACACTCATTTGGAAAGGATTAAAAAAATGGCTCCGCAAACTGGTTCAATACGGATGTTAATGCTAACGGAACACCAATTTGCAAACATGAACGTCGTCTCCGGTGAGAAAACCGTTCAAGAGCTCAAGAATACTCCCCAACAACTCGCGTTTTTCTAGAT
>CANAUU010000049.1 GCA_947364965.1 uncultured Candidatus Saccharibacteria bacterium
GATTTGAACCAACGACCTTTTGGTTATGAGCCAAACGAGCTACCAGGCTGCTCTACCCCGCGATATGTGGTTATTATAGCGCAGTTTCGCAAGAAATACAAGGGTTTTCTGGGATTTTGTGGGGATTTTGGGTGGTTTTGGCGAGTTTACAGGGGTCATTTTGGGTTTTCCCGGCGGTAGCGGTGGGTGTATTTGGGCAGGAAGAGAGCTTATTTCTGGGAATAATAGCGGGAGTGTTGGGATATCGGAAGGGGGGTGGATCGGAAGGGCGGAAAATGAAGAAAAGGAGAGGAGGCATGAGGTAGATCTGGAGGGCGTTGGGGAGGCCGGAGAAGAAATTGAGAGTGATGAGATAGGCGACGAGGAGAGAGGAGAGGAGAGGGAGGGCGGGGTGCGACCAGAAATCGCTGGTTTTCAGGCGGTAAAGCTGGCGCTCAAAGAAGTTTTTGCCCTGGAGCTCGGAAGAAGGGATAGGGCGGGCGGCTCTACCGTCGATGAGCCACTGAGGGAGGAGAGGAGCGAGAAAAGCGAGAACGAGCATAAAATGGACCAGGAAGAGTCCAATAAGGCCGGTTTCGAGGAGGAGGGAGAAGGTTTCATTTTGGACGATTTCTTTCGGGGAGCCGACCTTGTCGGGGAAGGCTTCATACATGGCGACGCCGGCGCCACCGAGCCCGGCGCCGAAGATAAGGGTAGTGGGATTCTCGAGAGCAGTGGCAAGGGCGGTAGCGTTGAGGTTAAGGCGAATGTTAGTGGATTCGGCGACGTAGCCATCGAAATAGGCAGTTCCCTTGTCAGCGTCATGGATGAGGTCATCGATGGTTTTACCAACGGTTTTGTCGGGGTTTTTGAGGTCGGGCTCGAGCTTATCGAGGTCGTGGTCAAGATCGTCGATGATATTGTCGGGGATGGGATTTTCTGGGGTTTGAGGGGTTTCGGAGGCTGTTGGGGGGGATTGGGTTGTAGGGCTCTGAGAAGCTTCCGGGGTTTTTGTGTTTTTGGCGAGGGAGCGGAGGTCGATGAGGCCGAGGGAAAGCTGGTGGATGGATTTGGTGACGGCGGAGGAGAAAGTTTCTGAGGTGGGGCCGAAATGAGCGAATGTTCCCTGGAGGCCGATGGAGAGGAGAAAGGTGAGGACAGGGATGAGGATGAGGGAGGGGTGGAAGGATTTTTTAATCAGGGCGAAGACGAAGAGAACGAGCAAGGCGACGGCGTAGGCGTAGATGGCGCCGCGGGAGAAAGTGAAGAAGAGGGTGGTTGAGAAAAGGGCGGCGGCGAGGGCGAGGAGCTTTGGGGATTGGAGTGGTCGAGAGGTGGGTTCTATTTGGCGGTTTTCGGCGGGGGTTAGGGTTTTGACGGCATTGGATGATTTGGCGGTTTTTGGTAGGGTTGGTTCTTTAGGGCGGAAGACGAGGAGGTAGAGAGCGGTTAAGGTCGGGGCGAGGAGGAGATTGCCCATAAACTGGGGCTCGATGGCAAAACCGGAGGGGTGCGGGAAACCGAAGGAGCGGTAAGTGCAGCCGGCGCAGAGGAGGGTTTCGGAGCGGGGGAAGCCGCAAACGTCGAGGATGCTTTGGATGAAGCAGAAAATACAGACGGCCGCGGTAGAGAGGAAGAGCGAAGCAAGGAGGTGGGATTTGAGGTTTTTGGGGGATTTGAGGAGCGGGAGGATGAAAAGGATGGCAAAAACCGCGAAGAAGAGGAGCCAGGCGATGCCGGCGGTGAGGAGACCGCGGAGGGGGTTCTTGGACCAGAAGATGGAGAGGGTGAGATAGAACGGAAAAAGCGAGAAGAGGAAGATGCGGCGGTCAGAGATGCCGGGGAAATTGAGGAAGCAGGTTTGGTGAAGTTTGGAGGATATGGGGGCGGTTTTGAGGGGCTTTGTGATTTTGCGGAGAGTGAGGAGACTAGCGAAGGCGACAAGGTCGAAGAGGACAAGCCAGATGAGAGGGAGGGAGAGCTCGAAGTTCATGGAGGAGTTGGCGCCGAGGGAGATGATGGGGTAGTAAGAGAAAAAGAGGACGGCGGGGAGGAGGTAGAGAAGGCCCCAGAGGAACTTGTGGAGAAGGGGCTGGGGATTTCGGGATTTTGGGGTTTGGCGGGGTTTGGGAGATTTATTGACGGGGTTGAGGGCTTTATTGAGAGATTTGGGGGTTTTATTGGTGGTCATGGGTTTTGCTCCTTGAGGGTTTTGAAGGTTTTCTGACGGGATTGAGGGGTTCGTCTTTGTCGAGGTTCAAGGTTTTATCGACAAGAGCGGTGATTTTGTCTTGAAAAACGTCGGGGGAGAAGTTTTTGGCGGATTTTTGGATGGCTTTGGGGTCGAAATTGGCAGGATTGACAGATCTGATGGCTTTTGCGAGTGACTCGACGGTCTGTTCTGGAAAAAGGAGACCGTTCTTCCCTGGCCCGGTTTCGTGAATAAAGTCACGGCTGCCACCTTCGGCGTAAGCAATGACCGGGCAACCGGCGGCGAGGGCTTCGACAGCGGCGATGCCGAAAGGTTCGAGGCTGGGAAAAAGGTAGGCGCGGGCGTTTTGGAGGTAGGCGGCAAGCTCGGAAGTTTCGAGCCAAGGGATGAAGGCGATAAGGGAAGAGTTCTTGGCAAGCTTGACTAGATTTTTGTGTTCTGGACCGTCGCCAATGACTAGGAGGGGGTTTTCGGTCTCGAGGCAGGCTTTGATGGCGAGATCAACACGTTTCCAAGTGACTTGGCGACAAGAGATGACGAAGGGTTTTGCGGTAGTTAGTTTGGTTTGGTGGCACTGTTTGGCGTCGTTTGGGCGGCCATTGGGTAGCCATTGGGCAGTATTATTGTCGACACTAGTGGAGATATCGTTAGTTTCTGTGGATAACCTGTGGAAAAGTTGTGGAAAAGTTAGAGATGGGAGTGGAAAAGTGTCGGTTTTTGGTGGAAAATTTTCGGCAGATTGTGGAGAAACTTGAGGTTGCTGTGGAGAAGATTTTGTGTTCTGTGGAAAAATCGAGGGTTGGTTGTGGATTTTTTGTGGAAAAGTTGTGGAAAAGTTAGAGATGGGAGTGGAAAAGTGTCGGTTTTTGGTGGAAAATTTGAAGATTTCAACTGGAGGGGCGATGATGACGGAGTCGCGGTGATAGTATTTTTTGATTTGCTCAGCGGCATAGGAAGAAATAGTGATGAACTGAGTGGGATTTTGGGCGGCTTTGTAATCGGCTTTGCGAAGGGGCTTCACGAGGAGTTTGAATGCGAAGCGGACGAGGGGGTTTAAGGGGCCGAAGCCGGGGTTTTCGACGTATTTATCATACATCTGCCAGTAATACTGCGTCGGGACGTGGCAATAACAGAGGTGGGCTTTGGCGCTCACGGATTTAGCTTCGGCACCGGTGACGGAGATGACGAGGTCATAATCGGTGAGATTGAGGTGGGAAAAATAGAGCTGGCGGAGCGGACCGAGGAATTTGCGGAGGGCGGCGGGGAAAATTTGGAGCCAGCCAGTGCGAATATCGGCGTCGTCAAACCAGTTAATTCCCTTTTTGCTGTATTGAGAAGTGTAAATAGGGGCGGCAGGATACATACGATGGAGCTCGAGGAGAACTTTTTCGGCACCGCCGGGGGTGGTGAGCCAATCACAGGCTAGAGCGATGTTTTGCGGCTTGTCGGAGGTCATTTGGCGCCTTTGCGGGAGAAGACGGTGAGGATGGTGCGAGCAAGGATGCGGAGATCGAGACCGAAGGACCAGTTTTGGATGTAATAGAGGTCAAGGGCGCGGCGCTCTTCGAAGCTGATGTCGCGGCGACCAGAGACCTGAGCGAGACCAGTGAGGCCGGATTTGACCGAGAGGAGGAGGGAGCGGTCGCCGTAATGGCGGAGTTCGCCGGGGACGAGGGCGCGGGGGCCGACGAGAGAGATGTCGCCTTTTAAGACGTTGAAGAGTTGCGGGAGTTCGTCGAGGGAGGTAGCGCGAAGGAAGCGACCGAGCTTCGTGATGCGGGGGTCATTCGGGATCATGTCGCCATTGGCACGGTATTTTTTAATAAGGTGGGGTTTACCCATTTTCTCGAAGGCTTCTTCGGGAGAGATGCCACAATATTCGGGCTTCATGGAACGGAATTTATAGATAGTGAAACGGCGGTCGAAGCGAGAGAGGCGGGTTTCGGAGTAGACAGGAGAAGCAGAGGGGTCAGTGAGTTTCTCGATGAGCCAGATGATGCCCATGGGGATGAGGGCGATGATAAGGAGGATGCTACCGAAGACAATATCGCTAATGCGCTTAGCGATTTTGGCACTGCCAATGAGAGGGGTGACACGGACGAGGATAGCGGGGGTGCTACCAACGAGCTCAAGCTCACCCATTTGAGAAGTTAGGGTGGCAGTCGAAGGCACGAAATAATAGAGGAGATGCCGATTTAGGGCTTGGCGATAGACGTATTCGGTGCGTTTTTCATCGGTCTGAAAAATGACGTCGGGTTTAGTCCTTCTCAGGGCTTCTTTGAGGGAGGAGAATTGCTTACGGCGAAGGTCTTTCGGGATGTATTTTGCCCCGGCGACGATGCCAACAAGGCGGAAACCGGATTCGGGATAGGTGGCGAGGTAGTCGGCAAGGGATTCGGTGTTGCTGCCGTTGCCGATGATGACGACTTTGAGGGCGGCGCGACGGTTTTTCTTCAGGGCGAAAATGCGAGTCCAGCGGACAAGGCTACGGAAAAGACAAAGGAGGGCGAAGCAACAGAGGACGGAGTAAAGCGCCATAATACGGACCGGGAAAAGATCAACGTTAAAGAAGAAGTCGTAGCTAATGATAGCCATCATACCAATAAGGGAGGCGAGGAAAAGTTGGCCGATTTCGCGCCAACGACCGCGACCGGCGAGAGCGGATTTTTTGTAGAGACCGAGGGCAGCCATGATGATAATGTAAATCGGGATGAGCCAAATCATGGAGAGGACGAATTTCCAGGGGTCGGAGTCGAAGTAAAAGGGGCGCTGGTCAAGATGGGTGCGCATGAAATAAGCGAGCAAAAAGGAGGCCAAAATCGCAACGGCGTCGCCAAAAATCAGGAAAACGTGAAACACCAACCCAGAGTCTTTCTTCATGGGTATATTATAGCATAAGATGGGATGAGCGGGGGAGGAGTTCTAGCGGCAAGAGCGGGGCTCCTTTGCATTCTCGGGTGACCTTCGTGGTTGCTAGGAAAATTGACGCAAGTGTGATATAATATAGACATTATGAGTAAGGGTAGAGTTTTAGCAACAGGTGGGACTGGTTATATTGGTTCACATGCGGTAGTGGAGCTGATTAAAGCTGGGTATGAGGTGGAAATTATTGATAACCTTTACAACAGCAAGGCGGGGGTGCTGGGGAAAATTGTTGAGCTGACTGGGGTGGGGCCGAAGTTTTATACGGTGGATATGTGCAACCGAGCGGCGCTAATGGAAGTGTTTACACGGGGTAATTACGATGCGGTGATACATTTCGCGGGATTAAAGGCGGTTGGCGAGTCGACTGAGCAGCCTTTGCACTACTATGAGAACAATGTGGGGGGGACGCTGAACTTGCTCGAATGTATGCGTGCTTATGGGGTGAAGAAGATTGTGTTTTCTTCGTCGGCGACGGTTTATGGGGTGCAGGAATCGCCGAAGTGCGAGGAGTCGATGCCGACGGGTGCAGGGATTACAAACCCCTACGGCAAGACGAAATTCATGATTGAGGAGATTTTGAAAGATGCGACGGTGGCAGACCCAAGTTTAGAAGTGTCGATTTTGAGGTATTTCAATCCAATTGGGGCACATCCGTCTGGGTTGCTCGGTGAGGATCCAAATGACCGGCCAAATAATTTGATGCCGATTGTGATGAAGGTGGCAACGGGCGAGATTGAAAAACTGACGGTTTACGGAAATGATTATTCGACGCCGGATGGGACTTGTGTTCGGGATTATATTCATGTGGTGGATTTGGTGAAGGGGCACTTGGCGACGCTTGAGAGGATGCGTCCAGGAGTGCAGATTTATAACCTCGGGACGGGGCGCGGAGTTTCAGTGATGGAAATTATCGAGGCATTTTCACGAGTAAGCGGGATGCAGTTGCCTTACGAAATTGGGGCGCGGCGCGCGGGAGATTTGGGGAGTTTGTATGCGGATCCAAGCCTGGCAGAGCGAGAACTGGGGTGGCGGACGGAGTTGACGGTCGAGGACGCAATGCGCGATACGTTGGCTTATCTTCGCAAGGAAGGGCTGAAACTGAGAGCTTAACGGGATCTTTCTGATGATTTGCGCTTCTGATAGGAGAGCCAGGCGCGCTTGAAAACAGGGAGGCCGAGAAGAAGAGAGAGCATCGCAAGACGGTCACGGCGAGAGGCAAGGGGGTTTTTTAGAATGTCGCTTCGATGGCGACGGAGGTATTTAACGATTTCGCGGCGAGTTTTAAGGAAGGATTGACGGTCTTGCTGGTCTCGTTGTCCTTTTTGGTCGGGGGTTTGTGGAGTTTTCTGAGATTTGGCGGTTTCGGAGGTTTCGGATTTAGGGGCCTGGGTTCTGGAGGCTTTGGGGATGGTTCTAGGGTCGATGAGGACCATTTGACGAAGAATGCTGAAGCGGGCGTGAGCGCGGCGCTTTTTGGTGAGGTTTTGGATTTGGAACTGAAGGTCTTTTATGGGTTGCTGAGCGGGCTTGTCGCTGGTCGACAATTCCCTGGCCCAAGTTTCGAGGTCGTCACACATTTGGTCGGTTAATGTAATGAGGTCGAGTTTGCGCGGGGAGAAGGATTGTTGGGTGATGGAACCGGGGTTTTGGCGGTAATAATAGAGTTTTTCCGGGGTGAAGGCGATTTTCCCGGCGTTAATGACGAGTTTGTAGGTCGTACCGACGTCTTCATGGAGCATTCCTTCGGGAAAACGGATGGGGGTTTCGGAAGAGGTGTGGCTGGTGATAGCTTCGGTAGCTAAGGGATTTATGGCTTTGGTGAGAATTGGGGGGGTTGTGGTTTTGGCGGCTGGAGTGGCTAAGGCTTCGGCGAAGGGAGGGGCTGAGAGTTCGGCGAAGGGGTTCTGATCGAAGAGGGAGCGGGCGTAGAGCTTGCCCCAAGCGGACATGGAGAAATCGACTTCGCAAAGCATGACAGTGAGGGTTTCGAGAGTGTCGAGAAGCTGGGGGGCGGTTTGAGCAGTTGTAAGGGTTGAAGGTTGGGGTTGCGGTGCTGCGAGATTTTGTGAATTGACAAATGCGGAAGTGTTTTCGGGGGATGAGGTATTTGCGGGGGTAGGAATTTTTGTGAGAGTGGGGAGTTCCTGGAAGGCGCAGATAGAGAGAGGAACTTCCTGGTTGCGGCAAAGGGAGTAAAGTCGCTCAACGAGCTCGGGGTGGACATCGTCGTCACTGTCGATGAAGGTGATGAAGTCGCCAGTTGCGAGGTCGAGACCGGCGTTGCGAGCGCCGGAGAGACCGCGGTTTTTTTGGTGAATAACTTTAATGCGGGGGTCCTTTTGTGCGAAAACGTCGCAAAACTTGCCGCTCATATCGGTCGAGCCGTCGTCGATGAGGATGATTTCGAGGTTTTGGTAGGTCTGGGTGAGGACGGAGTTAACGCAACGCTCGAGGAGATCGGAAGAGCACACGTCTGAACTCCAGTCACTAAGGCGAATC
>CANAUU010000050.1 GCA_947364965.1 uncultured Candidatus Saccharibacteria bacterium
TTCGCATAGCGTCGCGACGGCGTTGTTCAAAGTGGCGTTTTCTGGAGATATGATTACCCATTTGGCTATGCTTATCGTAATTATTCTTCCTGCCCATGGTAGACAATCACCTCCCAAAATATTTGAGCAGTTAGGGACACTTCGCTAGGTTAAGTAGGTTTCGATCCAAGTTAAGCCAACGTGCCAAGGAACAGCTGCGCTAGAAGTTATGTCGTCAAAATGTTAAGTGTAGCCAAGGGATACACCTTATCTTTCTATTTTAGCACAGATTTGATGAAAAGTCAAGGATTTTTCTCAGGAAAAATTCTTGCTGCGGGTGACGCTTCGGAATAATAAAGTCGTGTTTCCTGTGGGATTATTCCAAAATTGCTTTGATGCGGCGGACGCCGGCGCTAGAAGATTCTTCCTTGGTGATTTTGAAGTGGCCAAGTTCCCCGGTGCGGCCGACGTGAGGTCCGCCACAGATTTCGACGGAAATTTTTTCTTCGTCATCGGCCGGGGTCGTAAGGTCGGCGCCAATAGCATAGACAGTGACGCGGTCCGGATAGCGATCACGGAAGGAGCCATGGGCATGAAGGTCGTCGAATGCATAATCTTTATCATATTCAGCAAAGACAACGGGGAGATCTTGCGCAATCCATTCGTTGACGCGGGCTTCGACCTTCGCGAGTTCTTCGGGGGTGAGCTTATGGTCGATATTGAAGTCGAAGCGGAGGCGCTCGGGAGTGAGATTGCTGCCTTTTTGCTCAATGGACGGGTCAATTTCCTGCTGGAGGGCAGCGAGGAGGAGGTGACAGGCGGTATGATACTTGACGGTCTGGTCGCTCGTGTCGGAGAGGCCGCCTTTGAACATACCTTTTGAGGCGGTTTTGCTGCGTTCGCGTTGCTCGTCGAGAGCCTTGCTGAATTCATTTTGGTAGTCGTCAGAGAGCTTGAGGCCGAGTTTGTAGGCTTCCTCGACGGAGAGCTCGAGCGGGAAGCCGTAGGTATCCTGCAGTTTGAAGAGCTCGGCGCCAGTGAGGAGCTGGTCTGCCCCGAGTTTTTGGAGTTCTTTGACACCTTTATTGATGGTCTTGCGGAAAGCGTTTTCTTCTTTGGTCAAAACTTCGAGAACATTAGCGCGATATGGGAGGATGTCGTCGGAAAGCTCGGCGTAGTTCTCGGCGATAATCGGGAGGATTTCCTCGAGGAAGCCCTGACCGATGCCGAGGTCGAGCGCGCGCAGGACGGCGCGGCGAACTAGGCGGCGAAGGGCATAACCCTGGGCTTTGTTGGACGGGACGAGTCCCTGCGCCGCGAGAAGGTAGGCGCCACGCAGATGATCAGCAATAATACGCATTTCGTCGGTATTATTGTCGTATTTTTTGTGAGAGATTTCTTCGAGCTTCTCGATGATGGGTGCCATGAGGGAGATTTTGAAAACATCGAAGCTGCCCATCGCGGCCGCCGCAAGACGCTCGAGACCGCCGCCGAAATCAACGTTTTTATGCTCAAGTTCCGAAAAAGTTCCGTCTTCGTTGCGCTTATATTGCATGAAAACTTGGTTGCCGATTTCCATGAAGCGGGCGCCGTCAGAAGCGGGGTGGGATTTGCCATATTTCTCGACGTCTTGTTTGTCTTCGCCGAAGTCGTAGAAGACCTCGGAGTCGGGGCCGCAAGGGTCGCCGAGTGGAGTGGTTTCGATGCCGCCGCCACGGCTCCACCAGTTTTCTTTGTCGTCGTAAAAGAAGATGCGTTCACCAGGCTTGATACCGCGCTCGTCGCCGACTTTCGCAGAGCCGATTTCGGCGACTTTGGCTTCGACGCCGGCTTTCTGGAAGACTTCCTGCCAGATTTCGGCGGCTTCGGTGTCTTTCGGGATGCCGTATTTTTCGTTGCCGATGAAACAAGTGACATAAATCCGCTCGGGGTCAAGCCCGATTTCTTTGGTCAAAAACTCGAAATAATTCTCAATTTGTTCCTTTTTGAAGTAGTCGCCGAGCGACCAGTTGCCAAGCATTTCGAAAACCGTGGTGTGACGCGGGTCGCCGACATCCTCGATGTCCTGAAGACGCATGGAGGGCTGACTATCGGTGAGGCGGGTGCCTTCGGGATGGGGCTGACCGAGGAGATAGGGGAGGAGCGGCTGCATACCGGAACCAGTGAAAAGCGTAGTCGGGTCGTCCTCAAGGACAAGCGGGGCGGGCGGGATGATTTTGTGTCCGTGTTTAACTTGAAAATCTAGGTATTTTTGGCGGATTTCGTTTGCGTTCATAGGGATATTATAACATGAGATAGTTCGTTATGGATTGAGATTGGGCGGAAAATTGCTTTTTCTAGAAAATAGCATAACTAGTATTGACTTTTTAGGTTATGTGTGCTATAATGAAAGGGTGAAGTGCTCCATGCGGGATGATTTCACGATAATTTAACAGTTCAAAACGTATATCTCAAATTTTAGGGAGGGTAAAATTATGAAGAAACTGAGAGAACGGCTCGAATGGTATGACTTGGGACAGAAGATTTTCCCGTGGTGGCTGCTTATTCTGGCAATTGTGGGGATTACGCTGCTCTATTTCATGCCGTCCATTCTGTTCGGCGCAAGTGACAGGAACGAAAAAATCGACGCGGAGCAGGTTTGCTTCGAGCTGACTGATGACCGAGAGATAGCCTTGAAATCGCTTGAAGGCGAAGTTATCGCGACATACGATCGTTCCACCGAGCCTATGGGCGGAAACGAATTATTCCAGCCGAAATACACCGGCAGAGCGCCGACGGCTGCCAGCCGCGACTACGATGCACTGTATGCCTATGTCGACAATTGGGCCGTCGCCCATCCGGAAGAGTTCGGACACAGCGGCGGGCTCTCTAGCCCCGACATTGTTAAAGCAGTCATGCTTATAACAGATACTGACGGAGTTTATACTTGGTTCGACAAAGACGGAGCGATTGCCTCAGCGATGATTTTTGATGGAGAAGTCGTGGTTGCCTTCTATGACGACTTGCCGAGTTCATCGGCTGTTCAGCAGGCTGACTAATGGGCTGCCCGCCGCGCGGCGGCGAGTGTGAGATATGGACGTTTTGAACTGTTGGTTCTTTTCTCACACGAGGGCTCCGGCTTGGCCGGGGCCCTTTCCATTTTGTGTGGGTCTTGTTATGTAATTATATTTTCGACTGAAGTTTGCGCACAGCAAGGGAAAAGGCCCCTTGCGGGGCCTGAGGTGCTAATCTGGGAGGGAAGAGACTGAGTGTCTGAGTTATCGAAATTAATCGTGACCGTCGCACTGGCCAAAATGTAGTTTTCGCCATCCCAGTACCAACACGGCGACTCCTTATGCTTGTAGCACCGCTCTCCCTCAGCATTCTCGAGTATGAACCATACCTGGTCAACAGTGGTATCGCCCACCGTCAGAGGCTGGTCTTGCAAATTGAGGCCAACGATGCGGCATCCCCACCATTCCGGCGGAGCGATGTAGTCGTCGATCACCAGGATTTTGGTCTCCATTCCCGCGTTAGGCATGTTGCTGATATTGACGTGCGGAACGTCATCAACAACGTTCTCCACCCAGTAGCCGATGAAAGCAACGTCGCCTTCATCACTAACGAGGGTTGTTAAGCCAGCGAACTTGGACAGCGGACCCTCGGTAGCTAACTCCGATCCGTCGGTGTGCCAGAAACGAACGTAAGAATAGCGCCCAATGTCGTAGTAGGCGATCTGTTCCTCGAACTTTGCGTCATAAGTAGCGACCGTTGCCGGGTCCGTGACGTGGCTGAAGTCAAGAGGGTAGGCATTGCTGGCGGGCTGTGGACCGAAAGCGCGGTAGGCCATGAACAGGGCTACGCAGAATAGGAGCGCGTCAACGGTAAACAGACGACGCACAATGCGCAGAAATAGAGACTTTTTGGCATTTTCAGCAGAAGTCGAGCTTGACGAAGTGGGTTGGACGGGGTCAGTGGAGGTTGACTGAGCGGGTTGAGTAGGCAGATTTTTCATGATGATTCCCTTCCTTTTTCAGATTTTAAGGTGTAGGCTGCCCTGGTTAGCAATTTAGCTAGTGCAGACCTTACTTTTCTATTGTAGCACAGATAACGTAAAAAGTCAATACTATTTATGCTTTTCCTGAAAACCGTCAATGGTTTATTGACACGTCCGGGAAAGCATGATAGAATAGAGATATCCCTTGTCCGAGAGTGGTTTGTGGTGAGCCTGCTCATTTATAGACGACTTCGGACTGGCGAAAATTTCCAGAAAAGGATGTGCGTTCTTTGAACCGAAAACAACTGAAAAAGCTGGTGAGCGTGACGGAGCAAAAGGCAGACAAGCCGATTTGCGACGCGACGCGCCTGCTGGGGGATGCGGAGGCGTTCTCAAGCGCGTGCCACGAGCTCGAAAATCTGTGCCTGAAACTGGGTGCGTATGACCTGATCTTGAGCCCGGATGGGTTGGGTCTGGTCTTCGGCGCGACAGTAGCAGTCCGGCACGAGCGCGGTTTCGTCGCAGCCATGAGAATGGAGAAGCAGGTGCGCGACCAGGAGAGCTCCGAGGTGAGCCTCCATGAGGTGCACTGCCTACGCGATAAAAGCAAAGTTGACCTGCTGGTGGTTCAGGCGGGTGCGATTAGGCCTGGTCAGCATGTCATTATCATCGATGACATTCTGGCGAGTGGCGCAACGACGCTGGGACTGGCCTATACAGTCGAAGAGCTGGGCGGACAGGTGGTCGGCATCGCGACGTTGGCGGAGCTGACCATGAGGTGCGGTCGTCTGACGCTGGAAGCACGCGGCTATCAGGTGCGCTCAGTGCTGCGTTTATAACTGGTCAGGCGACCCCGTCAGTGCCAACAATACCGACAGCATTCCTTCGTTCCTTACAATTTTACAGTGCTCCCGACCGAAATGGCCGGGAGTATTTTTATTCTACAATGATGCCGCCGCCGAGACAGATGTTACCTGAGTAGAGGACGGCGGACTGGCCGGGGGCAGGGCGTTTGACTGGCTGGGAGAAATGGAGGGCGCAAGTGTTTTGGGCGCCTTCGATTGCGACGTCGATGAGCGGGGCGCGGTGGCGGAGGCGGACTTGGAGGGGCAAGGTGAGATTGGCTTTTGGAGCCGAAGCTTTGGCAAAATCAGGGTTTGTTGAGTGAGCGGAAGCTGGATTTTGATTGAATGCAGTGAGATCTTCAAGAGTGCGACCGGAGCGGAGATGGAGCTGGTCGAGTTTGAGCTCGGTGGTCCAGAGAGCAGAGTGGTTGAGGTTTTTAGAGACGAAAACGAGGTTTTTCTCGAGGTCCTTGCCAACGACATAATAGGGCAGACCGCCGCCGAGATAGAGGCCGTGGCGCTGACCGATGGTGTAGAAAATCGCGCCGTCGTGGTAGCCGAGCACGGTGCCGGTTTCCTGCTCGCGGATTTCGCCGGGCTGGGCGTCGAGGTATTGCTGCAAAAAGTCTTTCATACCGACTTCGCCGACGAAACAAATGCCCATGCTTTCCTTTTTGGCGGCGACATCGAGACCGTGGTCTTTGGCAATCTGTTTGACTTCAGGTTTTTTCAGGGCGCCGATTGGGAAAAGAGTTTTCGCGGTGGCGGCGTCGCTCATGCGGTAGAGGAAGTAGGTTTGGTCTTTGTTGGCGTCAACAGCCTTGAGGAGGTCAGGCGCAGAGCTAGACGCGGCGCAGTCTTCGGACACGCTCTGGACCGCTCTGGTCAAATCTTCGTGTTCCGTAGAACGGTCGTGCTCAGCTTTATCCCCAACCTCGACAGCGCCAACTCGCGCATAATGGCCGGTGGCGATATAGTCGGCGCCGCGGTCGAGAGCCCATTCGTAGAAAAGTTTGAATTTAATAAGTTCATTGCACATGACATCGGGGTTTGGGGTGCGACCCTTCTGGAATTCGGCGAGCATATAATCGACGACTTTGGACTTATACTCTGTCTCAAAATCCCAGACCTCGAAGTCAAGGTTGAGCTGGACAGCAACGCGCTTAGCGTCGGCGAGATCCTCAGCCCAAGGACACTTCATACCGGGGAGGTCTTCGGACCAGTTCTTCATGTAGACGCCAACGACGTCATAACCCTGTTCCTTCAGAAGCAACGCCGAGACTGAGGAGTCTACGCCGCCAGACATACCGAGATAAACACGTTTGTTCATGGTTTAATTATAGCATAATTCAGAGGTTTTTGCTAGGGAATCTATGGGCTAGTGCGGTTTTGTTAATGATCATGACCACTATACGGGTGCAATTAGAACGATATTGACTTGGTAGCGTGGGGTTTAAGTTGACTTTTCTGATGAAGTGTGCTATAATGGTAGGGTAAGATCAGAATCTCTGATCCTGGGACTTTAATCTGTAAAGAAAGGAAGTGAAGCTCTCGAAGCTGAAGTTCTGGGTAGGTTTTGCTGGTCAATAAAAAAGAAGGAGGTTTTCGCGATGAAAACCAAGTTAAGCGCTTTTGTCTTGGCCATGCTGATGGCTTTTTCTCTGGCGGTGTCGCCGGCGGCGGCTGCCTCGACCAATCCGGTCGCGGGCAATCCCTACGCACCGACAACCCTGACCGACGGGACCGTGGTGGTCGAGCAGCGACCCGGCTCCAATGCGACCCTGATCCACGCGTTCCTCTATCCGCAAACGGTGGTGACGATGGACGAGCAGTTCGTCCTGAACTACACCGACACGACCTCCGGCGCCAAGCGGGGCTTTTCGTCCCAGACCGGCTATGAGCAGTTCGTGGGCAACACGGTCAACTGGCTGATTCAGCGCAAGCTGGTAACGCGAGTGAGCGACGGCAAGTCCTGCACCTACGGCGCAGACGCCATTAAGCTTTCGACAACCTCAGAGGAGCCGATGGCGATCAGCTATCTGCTGAACAACTATTTCCGTGTTCCGGCGAGTGTCGAACCGCTCGCCACGGTGAGCCACGAGCGCACCTATCAGAACCGGACCACGACCACCTACGCCAACGTGCGCAGCTACAGCAAGACCGGCGAGCCGCTGAACCCCAATAACCCGCTCTTCCCGGACAACCCCAACTATCCCAATGTGACGCCGCCGATTTCGGACCCCGACAGTTATGCGTGCGACATCTGGGCGGTGCGCGACCTCGACGACGGACGGATTGAGGTTTATCTCCGGAACGGCATGATTGTTCGCCTCGAGAAGGCGATGATCGTGGACTGGGTGGATAGCCGCAACCGCTCGAGTCGGGAATTCGGCCTCAGCTACTGGTACAACGATCCGGGCATGAACGACGAGGGCGCGAAGCTCTGCGTCGACTTCTGCCAGGATCTGCTGGACGCGCTGGTGCTCCAGGGCTGGACGGTTTATCCGCCGGATGAGGCTCTGAAACCGGGCTACAGCTATCGGAAATTCCCGGTGGAGGACGTGATGTGGGCCAACGTGACGACCGATCAGGTGCTGATGCGCTCGCTGGAGCGGGTGCGGAGCGCTGATACGACCGCCGAGATGAAGATCTACTTCGACTGGTACGACAACCGCGGACCGGTCGACCATTGGGTTTCTTACCCGATGAGTTTCGAGTTT
>CANAUU010000051.1 GCA_947364965.1 uncultured Candidatus Saccharibacteria bacterium
CGATTAAGGCGACAGTTTTGCATAAATTTTTGAATGACGCATGGAAGGCGAAGGTGACGTATGCGGTGATTACGGCGCCGGCGGCGGCTTTGTCTTCGGAGACGTTTTATGGGTTGCCGATTTATGCGGCGGCGATGACGGATTTTGTGGCATCGAGCTTGACGGACGCGGATTTGAATTCGTACTTGGAGGCAAAGGAAACGTTGTTTAGGATGGATCCAGAGGTGGTGGTTTTGAATCGGGATGACGCACATTATCCGGATTTTGCGCAGTTTAGGGGAAAGACGGAGACTTTGACGTATGGGGCGTCGTCGGATTCGGATGTGAAGATTGAGGGTTCAAAATTGTATCGTAAGGGAACGGAGGCGCAGCTGGGCTTCGGGGGACGTGACTTTACGGTGGCGAGTTTCTTGACGGGAGAACCGACGGTGTCGTATATGGCGTGTGCAGCGACGATTGCGACGGCCTTGAATGTGGCGCCGGCGACAATTGCGGAGGGGATTGCGAATTATGAGCCTAAGGGGTAATTATATAATATTGTAGTAAAAAGCCCCGGAGATTGCTCTTCGGGGCTTTGGGGTTAATCAAGAACGTTGACTTCTTTGCCGTAGACGCGGATGCGGTTGACGGGTTCTTGTGGGCGAAGGCCGGGGAAGGCGTCGTAGCGGATAGTGCGTCTGGCGATGCCGGCGGTGATTATGGCGGTGTTGAAGATAAGCTCGTAGTCAATATGGAAAGGGGCGTAGGTGGAGTAGCAATCGCTGATGGGGTTCCAACGGCAGTCATATTTTTCCATTTCGTTTCTATTGTGGTAGGTGATGGAGAAATTAAAGGTAAAGGCGATTTTGAGGAAGGAGATACTGGCAGTGATGAGTTTGCCGTCGGAGTCGAGTGCCATAAAATCGAAGACGGCGAGGTCGGAGCTGAGGGTGATGCGGTAGGGTTTCCAGAGGAGATCGTCGGGAGAGGGACGGTAATCAAATGCAAGGTAGCGGTTGCGGTTTTCTGGGAGGTAGATGTAGCTGTCGGGGTCGGCGCCGATATGTCGCTCGCCGTCGCCGATGAGACAGTAGAAGAGAATGCCAGGAGAGACATGGCGGGTGGGGTCGGAGCAGGTGATTTGTCCATGCTGGAAGAAGCTCGGACCGAGAACTGGCGTATAGCCGGTTTCGTGGATGGCTATGTTGCGCCTGTGCGCTTCGGTCTTATCCAGACAGAGTGAGAGGCCGCAGGATTGGCTCATAACAATGGGCGGGGTCTTTTTGTAGGCGGCGCGGGTGGGCTTTTCGAGGGTGTAGATGGTGAGAATGGCATTGCGGTCGTCAAAGGTATGCATAAAGATCCTCCGTTCTTGAATTTGTAATGAACTTGCTGGAATAATAGTTGCCGTGCGGTTACGTGCGGGCGACAGGGCATTTTCTATATTATAACATATTTTTCAGTTTTGTGTTGAAAATATGAGGCGATGGTTGGGGGTTCTGTAGTATAATAGGGGTATGAAGGATTTTGATTATCTGGGGGCGGGGGAGGTTTATCTTGACGCTGCGTGCCAGAGTCTGAGGCCGAGGCCGGTGGTGGAGGCTTTGGAACAGTATTATTATAGGCATAATTCTTGTGGGGAGCGGGTGAAGTATTTGTGGGGAGTGAAGACGGATGAATTGGTCGAGGGGACGCGAAAGAAAATTTTGAAGCTACTGAAGTTGTCGGCGCGGGATTATTTTGTGTCGTTTACGTTGAATACGACTTATGGGATTAATTTGCTTTTGAATTCGCTTGGTGGGTTTAGTAGTGCTGATGCGGGGGCTTCGAAGGGGTCTGGCTCGGGGAGGTTGGGAGCTGCGAGTGCAGGTGGTTCTGGTTTTGGAGGCGCGGGGTTTGAGGTGAGGAAGTTGGTGACGAGTGAGATTGAGCATAATTCGCCGTTTCTGGCGACGATGGCGAGGGCGGAGCGACTGGGGGTGCCGAGGGTTGTTTTGAAACGGGCGGAAGATGGGGCGCTGTTGATGGAGGATACGGATTTTGCGGGGGCAGTGGTGGTCGTGAACTGTGCGGCGAATTTCGACGGGCGGAGGTTGGTGAATTTGAAAGAGGTGGTGAAGCGGGTTCATAAGGATGGGGGAATTGTGATTATTGACGCGGCGCAGGCGATGGCGCATTATCATGAGATGTTGGAGAAGACGGAGGCGGATGCGATTTGTTTCTCGGCGCACAAGATGTATGCGAGTTCGCTAGGGGTGATGGTGGTGCGGAGGGATTTGATTCCACGGCTGAGCTTGTGCTTTGTCGGGGGAGGGATGGTGGATGATGTGTTTGAGGACCGGTATGTTTTGAGCGCGGTGGGAAATAAAGATCATGCGCATACGATTTTTGAGGCGGGTTTGCAGGCGTGGGGCGAGATTATTAGCTTGGGGGCGGCGATTGGTTGGCTGAACGGGCGGACGAAAGAGGACAAGTGCAGGCTTGAGGCTTGTACGCGGGAGTTGGATGAGTTTTTGCGGGGGAAATCTCGTGTCCGGATGGTGGGGGCGGAGGCGAACCCGACGATGAGTTTCTATGTCGAGGGGGTGGATTCGCATTTGCTCGGGGCGGCGCTCGGGAAGGAGGGGATTATGGCACGGACTGGGTATTTCTGCGCGCACTATTATTTAGATAAAGTGCTGGGAATGCCGCCGCTTATGCGATTTTCTTTGAGTTATGCGACGAGAGAAGAAGATATTGAACGGGTGAAGAAGGCACTCGCGAAGATTTGATGAGTAAGAAAGTATTTGGAGATGGGAGGGTAGAGAGACGGATGGCTGGAGCGGGTTCGGCTGGTTTGGGTTCCACTGGAGCGGGTTCGATAGGGAAGAACGCGGGGAGGAGACGGACGTGGACAAAGATGGCTTTAGTGGTGGCGAGTTGGGTGGGATTGGTTGGATTGGGGATTTTGGTGGTGTGGTTGTTATGGCTGTTTAACCTAGGGCCGTTCCAGGGGAGCGCGGACGGATCGACTTGGGTCGGGTACTACACGGGGGAGGATTTTGGGATTGAACGGGTGGTGTCGGAGACGGATTTTGATGGGGACGGGGTGGATGATTATACAGAGTTTTTGAACGGAGCACGGAAGGATGTGGAGAATCATCCGAGGTATGATGGGTCGTATGTGCAGGGCGGGTTTCCGGCGGAGGATATTGGGGTTTGTACGGATGTGATTTGGCGGGCGTTTCGAGAGGCGGGGTATGATCTTCGAGAGATGGTGGATGCGGACATTGCGGCGCGACCGGAGGCGTATTATTGGATTGAAAAACGGGATAAGAATATTGATTTTCGGAGGGTGAATGTGCTGACGGAGTATTTCGCGGCGCATGCGGAGGAGTTGACGACAGATACGACGAAAATAGAGGAATGGCAGCCAGGGGATATTGCGATTTTTGAGAACGGAAATCATATTGGGATGGTGTCGGACCGGCGGAACGCGGAAGGGCGAGTATATATTATACATAATGGTGGGCAGCCGAACCGAGAGGAAGATTACATGAAGCGGGAGGCACCGATAAGGCATTTTCGGTTTCGAGGAGGGGACGGGGTGAAGTGGGGCGGAGCTTGAGATTGGGTGCGGCTTGAGGTTGGTTTTGAGCTAGGTTCCGAGGCTTTGGGGTGGCTTTTGGGGGGGGAATTAGCTTGACCGGGATGGGTAGGTGTGATATAGTGGGGTTAAAGTTATGGACTGCAGCTTGGCTGACGGTCGGATGGCTCGTAGCTATGGGCGCTGGTAGCGTGCGTAGGTGCGAGCGGAACAAAAATTAAACACGAGAAACCATGAACGATCAAAGTAAACAAGGTGATGCGGCAAATCCAGATAAGGCAGTAGCGGACGCAAAGGCGGCGGTGGCAGGGGCGAGCGTGGCGGCGCAGGGGGATTTTGTGCGAAAAATTGTGGAGAAAATCAAGGGTTCGGAAAATATCTTGATTGCGTTGTCCAAAAATCCGTCAGTGGATGAGATTGCGGCGGCGATTGGGTTGTCGTTGTTCCTTGATGGGATGCAGAAGCATACGACGGCGATTTATTCGGGGACAACTCCGGATGCGTTGGCGTTTCTTAGGCCGGATGCGACGTTTGAGACGAACACAGCGAGCTTGCAGGATTTTATCATTGCGCTAAACAAGGACAAGGCGGATCATCTCAGGTATAAACTGGATGGGGATTTCGTGAAGGTGTTTATTACGCCGTATCGAACGTCGATTACGGAGGATGATTTGACGTTTTCGCAGGGGGATTATAATGTGGATTTCGTGATTGCGCTGGATGTGAAGTCGGCGGGGGATCTTGATGAGGCGTTGGCGGAGCATGGGCGGATTATGCATGATGCGGCGACGGTAGATATTGCGACGGGGACCGGGGGGCGATTCGGGGAGATTGAATGGAGCAATCCGGCGGCGAGTTCGGTGTGCGAGATGGTGACGGAGTTGATTTTTGCGTTGCAAGGAAACTCGGATAAGTTGGATTCGGAAATTGCGACAGCGCTGCTGACGGGGATTGTCGCGGCGACGGATAGATTTTCTAATAACCGAACAAACCCGGATACGCTGAATTTGGCGTCGAAGTTGATGACGATGGGGGCGGATCAGCAGTTGATTACGGCGAATGTGATGGGGAATGAAATTATACAGAACCGACCGGAGGGACCGAGCGCAGCGGAGATTGCGGCTTCGGTGGCGGCGGACGCGGGGTCGTTCGTCGAGGCGCCGACGGTAGGAGTGGCGATGGGGGGAGTTGGGGTGCCTTCGACGGCTATTGGGGCTGCGGGCGTTTCGGGTTCTATGGGTGGTTCTGGGCTTCAGGGTGTTTCGCCCGGGGCTCCTTCTGGAGCGCCGGATGTTTCGGGGAGGAGTTTGGTTGGGTATCAGGATAGAGGCGATGGTCTGACGGCGGCGGAGATTGCGGCGCGGGCGGGAATTACGAATCCGACGCCGAGTATGCCGATTAATGCGGCGGGGACGGTGGTAGCGCCGGTGTTGCCGCAGGTAGCTGGGGGTGCTGGTGTCGCTGGTGCGGGGGTGGCTGGTTCTGTGACCCCTGGCGGTTTTGCTGGTGGTGATCCGAGTGTGATGACTTTGCCGGGGGTGCCTTCAGGTGCAGCTTCAGGTTTGCCGGCGATTGGTGTGGCGAAGTCGACTTTGGGGTCGGAAGTGATTTTGTCAGAGGCGCCGAAAGAGATGGCGACGGCGGAGCCGGTACGGGGAGCGGCGCCGCAGGTGGGAGTGAAGATGCAACCGCCAGCACCGAGTCAGGAGCCGACGATTGATTATGGGCAGATGATGGAGCAGGCTTTGGCGGATCCGGCGGGTGCGCCAGTGATGAAGCCGGTGTTGCCACCGTTAGTGGAGGCAACTGGGGGTGCTTCTGCTGGAATTATGAATGGTGGCGGGGTCGGTGGTCCTTCAGCGAGTGGCGCTGTGGGTGCGACAGCTCCGATAGGGCCTATGGCGGGGAATCCAGCGGCGAGTGGGGCGCCTGCGGAAATGCCGGGGGAGCCAGTAGCAAATCCGTTTAATATGACTTTGCCGCCACCGCCAGCACCTGCGGTGGGTCCGGATATGATGCCGCCGGCGATGCCGAAGGTTGGTTAGCCTACTTATGGCGATAGGGTCGTGGTGTGTGGGATTGTGATATGGCGGGGTTGTGATATAATTTTGACATGAATGAAGAGATTTTGCTAGTTGACAAACCGGAGGGAATGAGTTCTTTCGGGGTGGTGGCACGAGTGCGGCGAAAGTTGTCGGGGGAGGCGGGGATGGTGACGGTGAAGGGTAAGGATGGGGTATTGCGCGAGAAACGGAAGAAGGTGAAAGTGGGGCATACGGGGACGCTAGATCCGTTCGCGACTGGTTTGCTGGTTTTGTTGGTTGGGAAGGGGACGAAACGAGCAAATGAGTTTTTGAAATTGGATAAGGAATATATTGCGACGGTGCGGCTGGGGGCAACGTCAACGACGGGGGATCCAGAGGGGGAGATTACGGTTTTGGTGGACGTGGAGGGGAAGGTGGTTGAGAATGATGGTAAGGTTTTTGACGGTTTTTTGGGTAGGAGCGATGGTGGTGTTCGGGATGTTCGGGTGCCGGATTTGACGGATGTGGAAAAGGCTGTGGAAAAGTTCGTGGGAGAAACCGAACAAAGGGTGCCGAGTTATTCGGCAGTGAAGATTAACGGGGAAAGAGCGTATCGGTTGGCGCGAGCGGGGAAAGAGGTGGAGATGCCGGTTAGGAAGGTGCGGATTGACGAAATTGAGATTTTGGATTATAAATGGCCAGATTTGACTATCAGATGTCAAGTGTCGAGTGGGACGTACATCCGGGCGCTGGGGGAAGATATTGGGCGAGAGCTGGGGGTTGGAGGGTATTTGACGGAGCTTCGGCGGACGCAGGTGGGGGAGTATAGGGTGGAAGAGGCGAAGAAGCTGGAGGAGTTGAGCTAGGGTAGGAAATTTAGGGATTTGGTGATTGGTTTGTGATGAGGCGTGAGCTTTAGTTGTATGGGGGCTAGTTGTATGAGGGGTGGGATTTCGTTTGTGTTTTTATGGATTTTTGGTTGCGGGCGGTGAGAGTGTGATATAATAAATATGTCTAAATCTACAATTTAATATTAGTCGGTGTTTTGGTATGTTGTTTAATGACGTTAGTGATATACGGCACCGCAGCCAAGTTTGCTCGCGTCATTAGATACGACTAATTTGTAGGTTTAGACACCCTTGCGGTGCCGTTTTTGTTATGGCGGCTTGCGATTTGAGATGCGTTTATGAGTCGTGAGTGAGGCTTTGGCGAAACGGTACCCGGCGGGTGTCTATTACCTAAAAGGAGGGCTGTGATGCGAAGCCAAAGAGGATGTCGGGTTGAATACCCGGGTCAAAATAGCAATTTTATAGAGAAGAAATGTCGACGAACTTGTGCGGTGAGAAGTAGTTCGAGCGGTGGTGGAGCTAGTTTGAGCGTGGGGAGGGTGAGCTGTTTGGGCTTGGCCGTGCTGGCGTTTTTATTAGTAAATCCGGTGGTGGGATTGGAGGCGAGTGCGATGGAGAACGAGGAGAACTCCTCTTCTGTCAACTCTCAGAGCAATGAGGATGCTGGGA
>CANAUU010000052.1 GCA_947364965.1 uncultured Candidatus Saccharibacteria bacterium
CTGGAACGTTGCCTCACTCGGCAACCCAGAGACTATCGAAGTCCCAATCACCTTCTGGGACCAGCGTCAAGACGATTGTACCGACCCTGACCGCCAGTTTGAATGGTCTGGTTGTACTCTCTACGCAAAGGGCATTATCACCGGCATCGTCAAGCCCCAGCTCGGCGCCGACGGTTTTCCTGTCCCGACCTATACTAACAACGTCGATTCTTGGAATTACGCCCACGACGTCTTTACAGCTAATGTCACCGGAAATGATCCCGTCCAGCCAACCGACAACTTCTACCGCTGGTTCCACGAAACCTATGATGAAAACGGCAAACAACTTTCCAAGCGCTACGACAGATCCGTCGTCTTCCACCGCATCGGTAATAACACCTACGAATTCGGTAGCAAAGGCGTCTTCCCGCTCGACGATGTCGACTTCTCAAAAGACGATAGTGCTAGTGGCCTAGGTCATAACTTCCACTTTACCGCCCATATGCGCATCCCGATGAAAATTTCCGCCGACGGCACCGAGCAATTCTGGTTTAGCGGCGACGATGACGTCTGGGTTTACCTAAATGGTCAACTCGTCCTTGATCTTGGCGGTCTTCATTCCGACACTCAGGGCAGCTTCCACATCGACGCAAACGGCAATGTCGTATCAACCGTTGATAACGTCGCTGATCCCGCCTGCCGAGTTCAGAACGTCAAAGACCCACGCACCACCGACTATAATACCTACAACAGTCAAGTCGAAAATGCCTGTCCACGCGCACCGAAGACCTACACCTACAGCCTCGGTCTAAAAACTGGCGACGTCGTCAACCTCGACTTCTTCTACGCCGAACGCAGCACGACGGAGTCCAACACTCACATTACCATCACCAACATGAACTGGCCGATCTCTGCTGATAGCGACGTCAAAGCCAAAGTTGTTGGCAAAGTTGAAGGCAGCAACAGCAACCTCGTTCAATTCAACACCAGCGTCACCAACCGTGACCCCGAAAACCCACTCGACCTCGAACGTCTTGCCGCTTATATCAGCGAAAAAACCGAGGAAGGTGCGCAAGAGGGCTATCTCCCACTCGACAGTTCTAACCTTGAATACACGCTCACTCCGGAAGACCCTGATTCTTGGCAGCCTCTCGACATCACTCCTCCTGCCAATTCCGAACAAGGCTTCAATCTCGTCACTCCAATCCGCATGACGCCTCACGGCCAAGCCGGAGACACTATCTACTTCCGCTACTTCGGCGAAACATCCGAATATTCCGGCACCATGACCAACCTCGTCAGCTACTACACCTCCATGAACGGGACCACTGGGTTCACCTACGATTACGATACTGTTGCCTACACCGGGATCATCAAACCAACCCCCCACAAAGTTAACATCAGCTATATCTACGCTGACGACGAAACCCAAGCTCATGAACCATACGAAGGCAACTTCAACCCTGGCGACGATTTTGAAATCCCATCTCCGATCATTGACGGCTTCACGCCCGACATTATCAAGGTCACTGGCACCATGGGCGATGACGATCTTACTTACATCGTTCGGTACACCAAGACCCCCGAAGAACCAGACGAACCAGATCCTGAGACCCACACCATCACCATCCATTACATCTACGAAGATGGCACCAAAGCCGCCGAAGATTATAAACAAGACTTCTACGAAGGCGACGAATTCGAAGTTCTTTCACCTGAAATTGATGACCATACTCCCGACTTCACAGTCATCAAAGACACTGTTGGCAATGAAGATAAAGAATACTTCGTTCGCTATAGTAAAATCATCCCTGACGTCCCGGTCACACCTTTCCCGCCAACACCAATCGAACCAGATCAGCCTGGCTCCGACATCATTGATGGCGACCTTGACTATACCCCGCCACTAGGTGAAGTCGTCTACGTCCCGAACACCGGCATCGTCAGCGATCTCGTCGCGCCAATCTTCGAACAGTACTTCGCCAGCGTTATTCTTTCCCAAGGCATGGTTCTCTCCGTCCTCCTCATCTTTGCCGCTTCCTTCGCAACCTACTTCTCCCTCCGCCGCTACCTCAACTTCACAATGACCCCAGCCACCGCCACCCGCGCTGCCAGCAAATCCATGAACAAGTCCGCAAAAACTACCGCCAAATCCGCTGCCAAAACTGCTAAAACTATGAAAACCACCCGCGCTACTGCCAAGGCTACCAAATCCACCACTTCCGCCAAATCCAAGAAGTCCACTTCCAACCTAAAGACCTCCGCCAAGACCACTTCCCGTAGCAGCGCTTCCCGCAAGTCTAAATAGCCCCTAACCATCCTGGCACAAAATCCTCCCGCAAAGGGAGGATTTTGCTATAATAACGAGCAGCGAGCGAAAACCTGCTAGCATATTTTCCGAGCGCGAGGCAATTACAGTGTAGGCGAAAGCCTATGCTATAATATCTTTATGTCAATTCGCATCCCGAAATACACTCTCGCCGAAGATCTCTGGAACTCTATCAGCCATGGGCTCGCCGCTATTTTTGCTATCGTCGCCACCATCCTCATGATCGTCAAAGCCGACACCGCCCTCGAATACGTCACCGTTTCAGTTTTCGGCACTACCATGATTATTCTCTATGTCATCTCTTGTGTCTATCACGCCCTCTCTCGTCGCCTCACTGGCAAAAAGTCCTCCGCGTCATTGATCATTGTAATGTTTTCCTCCTCGTTCTCGGCACCTACACTCCAATCGCCCTCCTCGGCGTCGGCGGCACACTCGGCTGGTGGCTCTTCAGCTTCGTCGCCCTCATCACCATCATCGGCATCACTCTCTCTGCCACCAACATCGACCGCTTTCAGACCGCCGAAGTTATTTGTCATCTCTTAAGCGGCTGGAGCATCCTCATCGGCATTCACTCACTTTACACCCACATGGGTTTCGCCGGCGTTCTTCTTCTCTTGCTTGGCGGCCTCGCCTATACTGTCGGCGCCATCCTCTATGCCCTCGGTGCCAAACGCCATTACATTCATAGCGTCTTTCACTTCTTCTGTATCGCCGGCACCGTCCTCCAATGGCTCGCCATCTACCTCTGCCTACTCTAACATGCTATAATACCAACATGAAAGCCTCCCACCTCCATCTTGCTTACGGCACTAAAATCATCTATGATGACTGCAATTTCCATTTCGAAGCCGGCGACAAGGTCGGTGTGATTGGCGTCAACGGCGCCGGGAAAACCACCCTTTTCCGCATCATCCTCGGCGAGCAACAGCTCGACGATGGCGAAATCAATCTCCCCGAGCTCCGGCTCGGCTATCTCCCGCAGGAAATCATCATCCCGCCCGAGCACGCTGATATCACCGTCTGGGATTACATTGCCTCTGGTCGCCCCGTCGACGACCTCCAGAACGAGCTCAACCAAGAATACGAGAAACTCGCCAAATACCCCGATAGCACCGCTATCCTCGATCGCATCACCAAACTCCAAGACCTCATTGATAGCTACGATCTCGCCAATTTCGACTACGAACTTCTGAAAATCCTCGACAAAATGAACCTCGGCGCCCTTTCCGACCGCAAAATGAGCGAGCTCTCCGGCGGCCAAAAATCTAAAGTCGCCTTCGCCCGCGTCCTCTTCGAAAACGCTGGTCTACTTCTCCTCGACGAACCGACCAACCACCTCGACGTCGAAACCAAAGCCTTCGTCATGAATTATCTCCGTCACTACCCCGGAACCGTTCTTGTCATTTCTCACGACATCGAGTTCCTCGACGCTATCACGACAAAAACCCTCTTCGTCAACAAAACCACCCACAAAATGAAGGTTTACGAAGGGAATTATAGCAATTTCCGCCGCGAATATGCCGCCGAAAAAGCCGCCGAGGACGCCCGCATCACTGAACAAGAGCGCGAAATCAAACGTCTCTCCGAGTTCGTCGCCCGCGCCCGCGCCGCCAAACGCAGCAACACCGCTCTCATCGGCATGGGTCACCAACGCGAAAAAGTTCTCGAGAAAAAACTCGCCCAGCTCGAAACCAGGGAACGAGAATACGCCAAAGTCGCCCTCAATATTTCCCCCGCCAAACTCTCTGGCCGCACCCCGCTCGAAGTCCAGAATCTCTCCTTCGCCTACCCAGACGGACCGCTCCTCTATGACCATCTCTCTTTCTCCCTCGACCGCGGCGAGAAGTTCCTCATCGTCGGTGAAAACGGCGTCGGCAAATCCACCCTCCTAAAACTCATCGTCGGCGACCTCCAGCCTCTCGCCGGTTCAATCATCTTTAGCAAGCACACCACCATCGCCTACTACGCCCAAGAGCTCGAAATCCTCGACGAACGCCGCACTATCCTCGAAAACGTCCATAGCTACGATTTTACCGACACCGAGCTCCGCAGCGCTCTTTCGAACTTCCTCTTCTACGGTGACGATGTCGACAAAAAAGTCGCTGTCCTCTCCCCTGGTGAAAAGGCCCGCGTCGCCCTCTGCAAAATCCTCCTCCAGCGCGCCAACCTCATCATCCTCGACGAGCCGACTAACCACTTCGACCCCGACACCCAGAAAATCATCGGAGAAAACCTCAAAGATTACCCCGGCACTATCATCATGGTTAGCCACAACCCTGCCTTCGTCGAGCAAATCGGCATCACTCGCATACTCATCATCCCCAGTCGCCAACCCGCCAATGTCGCCGAAAGCCTCGACGCTCAACAACCGTCAAAACCAAAGCTCACCAAATCCGGCGACGCCTCCCGCCTGCCAATCATCAAAAACTACTCTCACGAACTCCTCGAATATTACTATTATCTCAATTCCGACCTTATTTAACCTCATTTATGCTATAATCAATCCAGAAAGGTGGTGAGAACATTGTCAAAAATCTATGATTGCTACTCCGCAGGTCCCGGACTTTTCCCGCGCGATTTGCCAAGCGAAGATCGTCGCGAGACTTGGGATGAATCCGAAGCTCGTATCCGCGCCCTCAACGCAGCTATCGCCGAAATCCCCGAGTTCAACGTCATCACGCCGACTAACGCCGATTTAACGGCATGGCCGGAAGAGCAGCAGGCTCGCGCCTGCCTCCGCAAGGATCTCTTCCTCGCCTCGCGCTGCGACATTACATTTGCCGATGTCACACCGTTTGGTGGTCGCAAACCCGACGCCGGCACGATTGTCGAAGCTGTCACTTGCGCTCTCTCCGGCGGACTGCTCGTCCTCTGGGCTAATCCTCTGACAACTTTCGAGGAAAAGTATGCTGACGCCAACGTTCATCCAGACTCTTTCCTCGACAAGCATTATAATTTAATGCTCGAACAGCTCTACTACTGGAGCTGGGAAACCCAGTTTGGCATCGCCCATCCGGTCTTCGGCAGCTTGAAAGAAGCCGTAGCAGAAACCGCAAGACTTGTCCGGAAGCACGGGCTGCAACGCGTTCCGCTCCTCGATAAGATTATTACCGACGCCGACGCCCCTGACATGACCAAAACGGTCAAAGCCCTGCTCAGCCGATAACACACCCAAACTCAACACAATTTATCCAAAAATCCGGAGTAGCAGCAAAGCCTCGCGCCCAAAAGCGCGGGGCTTTTATTTATGGCCCAGCTCCCCGAAGTTCCTACCAAAACGCGCGAAATAGGGCGCCCCGAGGGGCGCCCCAAAATCCGCTTAATCAAAGATGCTCGTCGGAGAACGCAAAGCTCCGAAAAATAGCGCACAGAACGTTGCAGCTCAGGGCCCTTTCCGCCTGCGCCAAGCAGCACTAATCAGTGCGCCGCCCACGAAAGCAACGATCACTGCCGCAATAACGACCACAAGCGTCGCGCTCAGAGGTACCATCGATTCATCGACGTTTTCCGAACCCGCGCTCGCGTCCGGACCATCCTCGGGAGGCTCAACCTCAGAATCGGAAGCTCCAACGTCCGAAATCCCAGAGCCCGAGCCAGCATTGACGAATCCTGTCCTCGCCGGGCTCAAAATAGCGTCATAGTTCTGGTCCGGATCAGCCGCAGGAATGGTTTCGTCCGCCACGATTTGAATCGAAAACCGTAGCCGCACCCAGCTCCCTGCCTTGAGTCTAGTGCTCGTGATAAGATGTGTGCCATCCGCAAACAGCTCTTCCCATTTCGGCGATATAAGCCTGTTATCGCTCCGTTCAGCATACAACGAGTTATTCACGTACTGGACCGAAACACCTTCCCGAGCCGTCACCCGTACCGTAGCAGAAATATTCTCCTCATTAGTCACAAGCATCACTGCGAAGTCAGCAACACTCCCCTCAAAGACCTCATAGGGCATACTAACCCGTGCCTTTATGCTGCCATAACCGTTGTGCCCATCATCCACGTCATCGTTCCGGCAATAAACCTCGACCAGATACTGCTCACCCGAGATTAGTTCCATCGTGCCAGCACGCCAGGCTTCGCCTGTCGATACCCGCGTAATGGTCAGGAAATTCGGCT
>CANAUU010000053.1 GCA_947364965.1 uncultured Candidatus Saccharibacteria bacterium
GCCAAAAGGGTCATCATATCTCCAGAAAACGCCACTTTGAACAACGCCGTCGCGACGCTATGCGAATGCGTGGTCATGAGGCTAGAGATGAGAATGACCGAATTCGCCAGCGCGTTCTTAGTCTCTCTGGGCTTCATGGTTCCGTCAACACATTAGTGCGCCGCTCCAACATCCTTGTCGCGCTTAACTGCTCGACTTCGCATCTCAACGTGGAGGGGTTCTGCGCCTACTCTGAAGAATTATCCGATCGACTTTTTCGGCTCGAACAAGCAATCGTCCAGAATACCTCGCAGCAAGTTTGGGGTAATGATGATAGGCTATTAATTATTTCGCGGGCGCTCATCATCAAAAAGCGTGCCGATGAATTACCATATAGCGAGTTCGAGCTTTGCCGTGACGGTATAAATCTGACTAGTTCAGATTCATGGGCGCATTTTGCACTAACGTCGCTCGGCATCAGCGCTTGCGCAAAGGCAGTTTTGTCTCGCGAACGTGACGAGCTCCGCCAAATCAAACAAACCCAAGGTTTGTACGATAAGGAGAACTACGATAGTCACCGTGCCGCTGAGAGAGCTGCCAACGCCGAAATCGATCAGGATAATTTCAGAGAATTATCCAAGCGCAGTCCATTTTTGCCAACGACAAAGGAGAGCTCATGCTGGGGGAGAAAAACGTCATAATGTGCACCTCGACCGCCGGTAGCGGTCATGATTAGCCCCGGCTGGGTTTCTGGCCGGGGTATTTTTATCTCTAAATATCATGTTCTATATCTTCTTGTGTCATAGTCGCCATTTGCCTGCTAGAAACGCTTATGCTAAAATAAGAAGAATGGATGGTCATGTCAAAGCCACGTCAAACTCAAACTCGCTCAAACCTCCGAAACCCTCCAAAGCCCGCAAATCAGGAGAGCGTAGTACCGGCGTATCTTCGCGCCGAGTAATTTTGCGCAGCTCTGAAGCTATGCGTAAGCAATCCAAACCAACCAAGAAATCCAAATTACGCCAAAAGTTAGCCAAACAGCCAAAGCCAGCCAAACTAGCCAAGCCGTCCCCGAATAATAGTTCTTGGCAAAATCCGATTATTAATTATTGGTCCGAAAAACACCCGACCTGGGCGAAAAAGCGCTCTAGGCGCCTCAAGCAACGCCCGAAACTTTCCAAAGCCAAACATCTCGAATATCGTATTTTAGCCATGTTGGCGTTTTTCAGTATTTCGGTTGGTCTTTGGGAAAACTTCCGTCAGCTTTGGCTCCAAGAAAACGGTTTTTCCGCCACCGACGTCGGCAATATTGTTGGTCTGGGTACTATTGCTAGTGCAATCGCGCTCCTCTTTGTCGGAAAATACGTCAAAATGGTCAACATCAAAAGGTTCACCACTCTCATGCTCAGCTTGCGCTGTCTTGACCTTCTCCTGCTTGCCCTCATCAACGGCACTGGCTGGCGCTGGCTGATCGACATTTTCTCCATTCTCGACATCACTTCAAGCGCCGTGATTATCATTAGTATCTATCCGCTCCTCACCACCATCGTCAAAAGCAATGCCGTCTATTCCCGGCGTAAGCTGGTTGAGTATCTTTTCCGCGATGTCGGCATTATGATCGGTGGCATTTTTATTGGTCAGCAAATCGGCGGCGTTCTTATTGACTATAACGCTTGTCTTCTCATTGCTATCGTGTTCTTGATTATCGCGAGCGTCATTATTTATCGTCTCAACCTCACAATCACCGAAAAAGCGCCCGATACTAAATTTTCCGCCCTTCGCTATATCACGCATAACAAACTCCAGCGCGGCTACATGGTTTATACTTTTCTGGCTGGCGCCGCCTACAACACTGCCGTTTCTCTGAAAATGCTTATGCTCACCGATTCTTTCGGTTTCTCTGCTGGTATTGCTACAAACTATCTACTCGTCGTCGGGCTTTTGGCGGATTTCATCGGCATTCTTGCCCTAAAATATTTCACGCCGAAGAGCGATTATCTCACTATGTTCCTCAAATTTGGCGTGCGGGGCATTTTTCTCGCAGTTGGCTTCCTCTCGAACAACAATTTCGTCTGTTTCTTGGCCTTGACTTGGACCTTGCTCAGCTCTACCGCTTATGAAAACGTTAGCGACGGCTACTATATCAATGCTGTCGACAACCGCCACCAGCTCAAATATAACACTCTCCGCTATGTCATTCACCATTTCGGCATCGCGCTCGGGACCTTCCTTTGTGGCCAGATGTTCCAGTTCGGCCCTGGTCCGATTTTTGGTCTCTCGGCGCTACTGATTGTCTTTCAACTCGCGGCTGCTTTCTATCTCATCCGCCTTCGAAAAAAACGTTGAGAATTGTAGATTGGCTGCTGCTTGGTGCTGGTTTTAGTCGTTTGCGGAACATCCGCAGGGCGACGACCCGAGGACGAGGAGGCTCGCACCCGTAACGACGGGACGCGAGAACCCCGTGTCCGCAGATGGCTAAAACCAGGATCAAGCGTATCGACTGTGCTATAATATATAAATATGGATTTGATTTTGCGAGGCCTTAACCCGCCTCAGGAGGAAGCAGTCAAGACGCTCGAGGGTCCAGTTTTGGTGCTCGCGGGGGCTGGTTCCGGCAAAACCAAAGTTCTCACTCATCGCATCGCCAATCTCATCGTACATGGCACCCGCCCCGACCAGATCCTTGCCGTCACTTTCACAAATAAGGCCGCCAAAGAAATGCGCGACCGCCTTTGGAAGTTAATCACACCAGCGCAACCTACGACGCCAGGCGCCCCCGACGCCAGTCAGGCAAACGCCATGAGCGCCACTACGCCCCGCTCTTTTATGCCCTACATGGGAACTTTTCACGGTATTTGTGTCCGCATTCTCCATATCGAAGCCGACGCTGCGGGCATCGACCGTAATTTTACGATTTATGATTCCGAAGATCAACTAACCCTCATTCGCCGTATCATGCGTGCCATGAATATCGCAAACGACAAAACCCTCACTCCGAAGGCCGCGCACGGCATGATTAGCCATTGGCAAAATCTCGGGCAAACCCCCGCCGATGCTCGTCGTGAGGCTTTCTATCCGAATCAAAAGCGCGCCGCTGAAATCTACGAGCAATATGAGCGCGAGAAGGCTGCAGCCTCAGCGCTTGACTTCGATGATTTATTGACTAAAACCGCCGAACTCTTCGCCAAAAACCCCGAAGTTCGCGCCAAGTGGCAGAAAAAGTTCCGCCATATTCTTATCGACGAGTATCAGGACACCAACATTGTCCAATACAAACTAATCAAGCTGCTCGTCAACGAAGATCGCAACATCTGCGTCGTCGGCGATGACTGGCAGTCGATTTATTCCTGGCGCGGTGCTGATTTTACGAATATTCTGAATTTCGAACGCGATTTCCCCGGCGCCAAGGTCATCAAGCTTGAACAGAATTATCGCAGCACCGGCAACATTCTCGCCGCCTCGCAGAAAATTATTAACCAGAACAAAACCCGCACCGAAAAGACCCTTTTCACAGAGTCTGGCAAAGGCAGTCCGATTACGATTGAAGGCCTGACCGACGAAACCGCCGAAGCGAACTATGTCGCTCGCCAAATCATGCAGCTGAAATCCGCCTGCCATCTCGCCTCGGGGCATAGTTCCGCCGCCGTTGTCGGTGCTGCCAACCAGGAAACCGCCGGCACGAAACCGGACGACGCCGAGTCTGCGCGGAAACCACATCGTACTGGTAGCTTCAGCGACTTTGCCGTCCTCTATCGCACAAATGCGCAGTCTTATGCTTTCGAAAAGGCCTTCATCGCCGCTCGCATTCCTTATAAAATCATCGGCGGCGTCCGTTTCTATGACCGCAAGGAGGTCAAGGATGTCCTCGCTCTGCTCAAACTCATCGTCAACCCGGTTGACCGTGTCAGTTTTGAGCGCGTCGTGAAAAACCTACTTTCCGGCGTCGGTCCGGCTTCGCTCGAAAAAGTATTCGCCTATCTCGACGAACACCCAGAGGCTAATCTTGCTAGTCTTCAAGGTCTCCTCGAGACTTCCACTCTCCCTCCCAAAGCTCGCAACGCCGTTGCCCACGTCTCCAACTTCCTCCAAGATATGCGAAACAGTGAAGGGAACGACGATGGTGTTCCTGGGCTAGTTCGCGAAATGAACGAACAGGCTGACCTCTCCGTCACTAACATTCCCGCTCCAGAAATCGTCGAGCGCATTATCAAGAATTTTGATCTTGCTAGCATTTTTCATAGCGACACTCCGGACGGTGAAGAGCGCATGAAGAACCTTGAAGTGCTCGCCTCGAACTCCAGTGCCTACGAAACCCTCGAAGAGTTTCTGGCTGATGCCGCTTTGCTCAGTTCCGCCGACGAAAGTGCCGGCAATGATGTCGTCTCGCTCATGACCCTCCACGCCGCGAAAGGTCTCGAGTTCCCAGTCGTCTTCATCGTTGGTATGGAAGATGGGCTGTTCCCGAGCAGTCGCTCTGACAATTCAGAAGAGGAACTTGAAGAAGAGCGTCGTCTCGCCTATGTCGGCATGACCCGCGCCATGGAAGATTTATTCCTGACCTTCGCCGGTTCTCGTTTCAGTTTCGGCGGCCGCAGCTACAATACCCCCTCGCGCTTCCTCCTCGAACTCGGCTATAATCCTTATGGCTCTGGCGCGTTCGGCGAGAGCGGCGTCTTCGGCATTGACCAGGGCAGTCTCGGAGTAAACCCCGATGACGACGCGCCAGTCTTCCGTGCGCCGTCCGGTAGTTTTGGCGAGCCTTCTGGCGCCGGGAACGTCGGCAACTTTGGCATTCTCGGTGGCGATCCGGACGGGGAATTTGGCGCCCCAACCAAGCCGAGCCCTTCTATCACCGACCCTTATGCTCCACGCCACCCACGCAGTAGCTTTAGTGATTGCGGCACCGGTAGTTTTGGCAGCGGGGGTTCTAGGTCAGGGTTTAGCGATGGTTTTAGTGGCAACAGAAGTTCCAAATCGGAGTTTGGAAACGCAGGCTTCAAAACGTCGAGCGTCAATGATGTTTTCGACGATTTCGGCGAAAGCGACATCGACCCCTTCCCGGAAGACGTGCCAATTTTTGAGTGATATTTTCACGTTGGCGTCATAGCAGCTTGCGCTTTTTGAGCCATAAAGTTGCTCGAATTTTTGATTTTTTCGAGCGATGGGGCAAGGTTAGCCAGGCTAAACTTTTTTGAAAAAATTTAGCGTGATTTTCGGAACTAACAGAGGTAATCCTAACAAAAGAGACTAAAATAATTGTAAAAAATTTAGTCTCTCAATGTTGTAGTTTTGACTATTTTTTGTAAGGCTTTGACGTTGCGCAATCCCCGGTGTTTTGTCCTCCGCCCCAGCCGCCGCCCTACCAAGTAGTTTTCGCTTCGTCTATGTGGCTCATCTTCCTGTGTGATGCGTTTGGGGAAGATGAAGGGTTGTGTCGTAGGAAGTCTATAGGTAGCTTGTTGGGTGCCTTTTGACTTCCCATGAAACATGAAGTATTTATATAGTGTTTGATATCTAATATTGTAAAAAAGGAATAGGTATGTGCTATATCAAATGCTATAGTTGTATATGGATGTTTGGAGGGCTTCCATATTTTAACTACTTGGTAGGTGCGGTGGCTAGGGCGGAGGGTATAAGGTGTGGTGTTGTTGTTGGCTTGTTAGAGTTTAGCGGGCGAGACAGCGAATGGAGTAGCCATCGTATCGAGAGTCGAGGCCGGACGGAGCAATGTAGCTGGCGCTGGTGAAGTAAAGGTAGTAGGCATGGGTGCCGGCAAAGTGCGGAGTAGATGACCAGTAGTGGCCGTCGCTGCCGGCGTGGGCGAACAGGGCGCTGTTAGTCTGAAGGATATAGCCGCCCCTGACGAAGTATAGTGGAGAGCTAGTCAACTTAACAACGTCGGAGCTAATCGAATAAGCATCAATCAAGCCACCAAAACTGCCCACTGCTGTAGAGTTCGACTCTGGCAACCCCCAACCCTTTGGACAAATACTACTCGTTGCTTGCCCCTCCATAATACTGCCGCCCGTCCCCGCCGTAGCAGTATTCCATTGATAGTGATTACCGACGATGTAGTGCGCATTAGCATCACCGTTTGCGGTGGTTGGAGTATTGTAAGCTGTGAACTGTTCTGGACATTGTGAGAGATCGTTCTTTGGATAACCGCAGTCACTGGAGACAGTTGGGTTAGTGATACGGTAGTTTCCCAAGCTCCACGACTTTTGCCCCAGATGGTCCGGGAGAATGGTTGAGGCATCAGCAATAGTTGCTGTAGGCTCAAATAGGCTTCTGT
>CANAUU010000054.1 GCA_947364965.1 uncultured Candidatus Saccharibacteria bacterium
CGCCACTGTGGTTTCCAGCGACAAAGGCATGAAACTCGAAGAAGTCGGCATGGAAGTCCTCGGTACCTGCGACAAGGTCCTCGCCACCAAGGACGAAACCACCATCATCAAAGGCGCCGGCAACAAGAAAGCCGTCGCAGACCGTATTGCTCTCATTCAGTCCCAAGCCAAACTCGAGAAATCCGACTACGCTCGCGAAGAACTCGAAAAACGCGCTGCCGCCCTCCTCGGCAAAGTCGCCGTCATCAAAGTTGGTGGCGCTTCCGAAGCCGAAATCGACGAGAAAAAGTTCCGCGTCGACGATGCCGTTGCCGCGACCAAGGCTGCCCTCGCTGAAGGTATCGTCACCGGCGGCGGCGTCGCCCTCGTAAACCTCGCGGCTAGCCTCAAAGCTGACACTGACGGTGCCAAAATCGTCAAGAAAGCTCTCGAAGCTCCGTTCATCCATATTATAGAAAACGCTGGTCTAAACAGCCAGGCCCTCCTCGCCGAAGTCGAGAAGGCAAAACCCGGCCAAGGAATTAACGTCATGGAACCAGAAAAAGGCCTCGTCGACCTCAAAAAAGCTGGCGTCGTCGACCCAGCCAAGGTCACGAAAGAAGCCGTCCAAAGCGCCACCAGCATTGCTGCCACCGCCATCACTATGGGCGCCCTCATCGTCGACATCCCAGAGAAAGCAGCTCCAGCTACTCCCGACATGGGCGGCATGTACTAAACCATAAAGCACCAAATACCCGCTAAAAACTCCTCTCAGGGGGAGTTTTTACTACATCGCTCATTTTCTCCCACCACTCACCATAATCCTTGCTATAATAAATACAAAGTAATTAGGAGCTATCATGGAAAACACCCCAACCCCAAACAATAATCAATCAACCCCCACCATTCCCAAATCCGGCAAAACCCTGCCGTCATCATCGCTGTCGTCGTCGGCGCGCTAGTCGCAATCGCTGCTATCATTTTCGTCGTTTGCGCCTTCCTCATCCCCAAAGATGAAGCCGAAACCCAACCCGACGACCAACAAACCAGCCAAGATTCCGAAGATACAGACGCCAAGCAAGAAGACCTCAAGACCCTCTCCATCGGTGACCTCAGCGTTAAATACCCCGCCGCTTGGCAACCCAGCGATGACGAAGATACCTCTGAAGATTCCGTCGCCGTCGATAACGGCGAGGATCGCTATCTCATGTTGACCTACAACAACGGTGAAGAACCTATCACCACCGCCGAATTCGCCGAACTCTCCACCGAAGCCTTCAAAGAAATCGGTTTCACTATCGCCGAATCTGCCAAATCCCAAACCATCAACGGCAAAGAATGGTCCGCTTCCACCGTTTCCAGCGACGGCGTCTGGCTCAAAATCTTCTTCTACGCCGAAGGTAATGACAACTACATGGTCACCTTCAGCACCGACGACAAAGCCGCTCTCGACGACGCCACTGCCCGCAACATCTTCAGCACCATCACCCTCAAATAATCAAAACTCCCCGAGCACACTGGCCCGACAATATTATTATTGTCGGGCTTTCTGAAGTAATCCAAACCACTCCAAGCCCCTACCTCATTTTTATCACGCTCAAACTTTATTTTTTACATAAAATCCGCTATAATATGTAAAACTACCAAAAATAAAAACTCCAAAAGAAAGGGAATTATGCCCGAAGAAAACCCTAACCCAACTCGCCCAGCTGCTGGCACCGCCAGCACACCAGGCGTAAACACTGCAAATACTCCTAACGCGTCGACCGCCGAACCATCAACCACCACAAGCACACCAACTGCCGAGCCAACCGACACTCCCACAGCCAGCGCACCAACCAGCAGTACACCATCCGATACCACGAGCAACTCCGCCAACCCCGCCACTCCAGAATCGGTCGCCCCATCCGCTCCTCAGCCAACCCCCAACAACCCACAAGACACCACCCCAGCCCCAATGGCCTCGCCCATCATGAAATCCGCCCTCAACAAGCCAAAGAACAAACTCCTCCCAATCGTCATCATTCTCGCCATTCTCACCCTCACCGGCCTCGGTACCAGCATTTTCGGCTTCACCCAAATTTCCAACAAAGATTCCGAAATCGTCCGCCTGAAAAACCAAATCGCCAGCCAAGTCACCCCACCCAGCGACGAAACCCCTGACAACCCCGACGATAATCCCGAAAACCCAGAAAATCCTGACGAAATCAGCCCAGAAATCCGCAGCAAAGTTCTTGCCAGCATCCCCAGCGGCCTCGCCTTTGCCGACGCTAAAGAGCTCAACGCCAAAAATCCTGACGCTCGCGACACCGTCCACTTTATCCGCGGCGGCGTCAACGGTTGGACCACACAATCACCTGTCTACCTCGACTGGAACCTCGAAGATAGTGTCGGCACCCTCACGCTCAACTGGGATATCGCCAAAGAAGTCTATGGACTTACCACCGATAAAACTAGCACCGAAAGCCTCACTGACTTCGGCCCCAACAACACTGAAGTTGTCGATGTTCTCGCCTGCGGTTTCGGCCAAGCCGCTGGCGACGAAACCATCCTCTTTCTCATGAAAGATGGCGCCGTCGAATACATTCCACTCCGCAAAGCCTTCGCCAACAACAACTTCAAGTCCTATGGCAAACTCAGCGGCGTCGAAAACGTCATCAAACTCCTCCCGGTCTCCGTCAACAACCGCCATGGAGCCGGAGGATACGTCAGCACAGTCGCCCAACGCGCCGACGGCAACTACTATGATTTGTCCTCAATCACCCGTGCCACTGGCAATTACGAACCCTAAACCTGCCATCAGCCATAAAGCCCCTCATCCAGAGGGGCTTTTGCTGCCTAATCGAACTCAAATCACCTCTCCAACACAGCTCACCCCACCCTCCATCCTGCCCTCTTGACAAAATCACATACCTGTGCTACAATAGTAGCATAACACGGCATATCTTGAATAACCGCGCTCTTTTTCAATTTGCTCTACCCTGACAACCACGGTTATTTCCTGATATTGCCTCTATTTCACAGCATCAAACTAGCTGACCCTAACGCCAATTTCGCAGCATCAAACCTAACAAACTACCCCCAGCACTAAACCCTACAACCACTAGTCCACAATCCAGAGAAAAGTACCAAAGGAGGAAACCTCATGACACCCGACCAGAACCCAGCGCCCATTCAAGATTTCACCCCCATCCGCGAAAACGCTCGCTTTCCCGGTTTTTATGCCGGCCTTATCGGCGTTGTGTCTTTCGCCATTGCCACTCTACTCGATTATCTCACCTACCTTGCCTGGCGCCACTTCTATCCTGACGCCCACACCCTCATCGCCCTCCTCATAGTCGCCCTCATTATCCTCGTCGAAACCCCGACCCTCATCTATATCACCTACTCCCTTTCCATTTTCACCATCAACCACCTCGTTGGCCACCCCTTCATCGAAACTACCCCGCCCAAATCCAACTCTGTTTACGCCACCGCGTATTCAATCACTCCAACCCACACCCTCCCCCACGCTTACAACCAACGCGACCACGATGGCGACCCCTTCTGCGAACTCTATCTCTGCCTCTCCTACGCCGAAATCTTCGACGCATACGCACGCCTCCGCAAAACCCACCGCATTTTCTGCTACCTCAACACCATCAGCCTCCCCAGCCATCTTGGTCGTCGCACCCCAATCCTTACTCGTCGCACCGCCCAACAAATCCTCGACGCTATGCGCACCCAACATCCCGACCTGCCTAACCGATGCTACGCCATCATTTGCTACCCCTTTTACGCCTCCTATCCAGATCACATCGCTCTCCCCGAGCGCCAAGTCTTTCTCTCCCGCGACATTATTCGCAACCTTCTCCACGCCCTTAGCGCAGAAGGGAACGCCCTCCCCCGCACCGAAACCATCGTCAACATCGGCGACGGCGAAAGCCTCGCCCTCACAGCTCGATATCTCCGCGAAAGCTTCACCCGCATCTCCACCGAAAACGAGTTCATCTACCTCCCTCTCTCCTAACAACAGCTCTCAAACGCACGCCCACAAGCCCCAACCAACCAATATAGACCACCTACGCCAATCGCATAATCAGGCACCAACACAGAACCAGGCACGAGCAAAAGTCCCCCGCACCCGCGAGGGACTTTTCCATCCCAAAACACCAACCAGCTCTAGGGATGTTGTTGACGAAATATGTTCAAGACAAGCAAAAACCTAACGAGCTTAGCTTAAGATTAGCGCAAGACTCTAACGAGGCTATTTGAGATGAATTACAAGGCAAAATTGAGTAGCGCAAAAGGGACGTATTTATCATACGTCCCTTGCGCAACGGAAATTTTAACGCAGTAAGTCGCTCAAATAGTCCGTTAGAGCGACATTTCGTCAATGCTATTAATAAGATACAGCAACGAATCCGCCCGCACCTTATCATCACGAATCTGGCGAGCCGCCTCATAAGCCGGAGCAATCACCGCCTTATCGCGCATCGTATTCAACATTTCCTGATAAAGCATAAAGCGCTTCTCTGGATCAACTTCAACCCGGTCCATAATCGGGAAGAGCTCCTTGAGCGCCGCTTCCTTAACTTTCGAAATATCAGAACCAGAGCCATAACCACCCATCGAGCGACCAAAGCTAGCAGCCCCCATCGGAGGAACCGTCGGCATCCCCATCTGTGGAGCCGGATTCTGTGGCAAACGCATCGCGCCTGGCTGACCCGCTGGCGGCATCATCGGTGGCTGACCTGCCGGAGCCGGATTATTTGATGGCTTCGGACCACCAGCCGAACCACCCTTTTGGGTGATCTCGTCGATTGCGCGCTGCAAATCGTTGTCTTTGTTGCGGTTTTGGTTCATATTATCTCCCACCGTTATTACTTACTTTAACGTATACTATATATTATATCACAAAAATCAAATACGCAAGAACTTTATTAACTTATCCAGCATATCTAATTTTACCTCTTCCATCGGCAGCCTCGCCCCAAAAGCGTCCACGATCTCCTCACCCTGCGCCTCCGGAAAATATACTGTCACCCGTGGCGAGAATCGCTTCCGTGGCGTCAAAACAATCGCAAAGTGCGACTCCTCATGTAGCAACCCAAACGACTTAAAATCGCTATAATTGTATAGTTTATCGCCTTCGCTTAAACCTTTATTCGACAGGGAATAACGCAAAATCCGCGGCGGCCGCATCGCATAAATCATCAACGCCACCACGCTCAAAATCACCACTGCGAGAAAACTCCACCACTGCAGAAGCACCGAAATCCCCGACAGGACCAACCCGACCGCCACCAAACCAACATACCACCACGTCGTCTTATCACGCACGATATATTCCTCAGCTTCCCAACTAATATCCGTTTGTACCTGTTTGGTAATATTTTTCGAAGTATTCTTCGATGCATTCGTAGCCATAACTATATTCTACCATATTCCCACTGCTTTTCGCACGAAAATCTCCCACAACAAAAAACCGCCCAACGGCAGCCTATTCGTATTTTGGCGGGGTGGACGAAAGGCTTTTCGAACTTTCTAACCGACTAGATTACACCACAGTTCCGGTGGTTATGAAAGCCCTAGAAACGTTTGACCGGCGGATGACGGAAATTATGACCTCCAATTTGCGGTCAACCGAACAATATGTCGTTTATCAACTCTAATAAACGGGAGAAAAACGGTAAAAATGACAACTTTGAAGATGTGGATGAGTTGCTGTTTTTCTATACGCAGCGGAGATTAGAACATAGAGAGCGATATAGTAGGAGAAACGTAGAACTCCGACCAGGGTCAATGGTATAATTGAGAGAAGATAACGGGAGTTTTTAGATAATGAAACGAAAAGTATTGACTGGTCAGGAGAGGCGGTCGGCAAACGAAATTGTGGAGAGTATTAAGAGGGGCTTGGTGGAACTTTTTGATTTATTGGATGGAGCGGATGAAGACGCTGGTGTTGTGTGGACTGATGACGACGGCACGGAGATTAAATTGACCTTGAACGAGAGCAAAGAAAAAACAAAAAGTGCGATACGTTGCCAAATCGAGCAATGTGGCGAAACAATTAACATCCAAGCGGAATATCCGAGAGATTAGCCTCCGAAACCCAACCCAACCGCCGGCGTCCAACTTTTAGTTGGAAGTCTTCCGGCGTTGGTACGACGACGGAAGACGTCAAGCCTCGGCTGGGTTTACGCAGCGAACCAAGTCATCGCAGACGACTG
>CANAUU010000055.1 GCA_947364965.1 uncultured Candidatus Saccharibacteria bacterium
GCGGCGCAATATTCTCTGGCTCCCAATTCGACTCGATGAAAATCTCATTCAAGCTCGCCATCAGAGCTTCCGTGTTCTTCCTCGCCGGCAAAGCATCTGGAATCACCCGCAGCGCCGAACACGCCTTCACCGACTGTAAATACCTCTGCCGATCCGCATCGTTCGTCGCCTGACTTGCCAATTTATTAAAATCAATCCGCTCCCCTACCTCGTTATAGCACAACTTCTCAAACTCCTCACTCCGCCGCCGCGCCACCGACTCAAGGTCCGCATTCTGCGCCATCGTCTCAAACACATTATACCTGAGCGAATTCGTCACACTCGAAAGCGCCACCGAATTCGGATCACACGCCTGAAGTTCCTTGTCATTCAAACGCCCATTCCGGTCCGTATCCGAACAAATCCCCACGTTCCGAATCGTCTGATCATATGCCGAAATCGCCTCGTTCTTCGCCGCAATAATCTTCGTATTGAACTTAATATACTTAATCAGGAAAATCGCCACCACCAAGCACGTTCCCAGAATCAACGACGCCGCCAAAACCTCCAGCATCGTAATCTGCTGCGCCTTCGAAATCTTTACTCGCTTGGTATCTGCCGGTTTATTTGCCATTTCACCTTCCTCCGTTATTGCTTGAGTTATTCAAACATTCCGTATCATTCGCATCGCACGCCCGCGCCTCCTGCGCAAACATATTCCCAATCTGCACATACGAATCCGTCACGTTCTGCCCCATCGGCCCAATCGCAATCATATGTTTATTCTTGAAACTGAAGAACTCCTCCGAGAAAGTCACTGTCGCCGTAAATCGCAACACTAGATTATCACTCTCATCCCGCCCGTTCGCCGAACTCGTAATCTCCAGCCCTTCCGGCGCCAACAAGCAATCATTCACCGAAGTCCACCGCACCTTCCCATCAATCGAATTTCCGCTGTAGTTATAACACATACTATCGAAATGCTCGACCCCAGAAATCTGCCCGTTCACCGTCATCAAATTTTCCTCATACCACTCCGTAAACTGTGGCGTCCGCCAAATCTTCACTCGAATCGGTGTCGGCTCCGGCACCTCACCCGGCACTTCCTCGCCATCCACCACCACTGTTGGCACTACCGGCTTCAAAACCTCTTCGCAAACCTCCTCACCCCCTTCTTCTACCGTATTTCCATTCTCATCTTCGCGATGACACTGAACTTCTGTTGTCGTCTCATATCCCGGATACCCCATCTCAACTTCCGCCGCCGCGCTATAATGGAACTCAATTTCCGCATTCTCCAACAAGCTTCGTACCTCCCCCTCGCACCCCGGAATCGTCAAATCCCACCACGCATAATAACTATTCCCCTCCTTCAGCGCCAGACCCGCCGAATCCGCCTCCGTAATACACGCCGTCGGAATTTCCTTCCCATCCACATCCACATACCGCCCATAATCGTATTTTGTCAGCTCCACCCCCTTCTTGAACGATTCCAAAACCCGATAGTCAATCAATGGCGCCGTCCGCGCATCCGCCTGCCCCTCAATCGTCACAATATTCGTCGCCATATCCGCCCTGAGCTGCGACAATGTCACATCATCTTCACCCTGCGGCAACATCGCCCCCATCGCCCCAAACACCCTCGACATCACCGTCTTCTGCCCCAGAATATTCGAAATCCCCTGCAACTGCGCCTGAATCGTCACCAAATCATCCAGCTCTGTATACTCGTTCAGCTTGCTCGACATCAACTCCAGCCGCCCATCCTGATTCGACATCGCAATATCCTGCCCACTCTTAATCCCAAATAGAATCACCACCGCCCCGAGCGCCACACTCGACACCACGATACAAATAAACAGCACCATATTGCGCATCCGCTGCGCTTTAATCATCTGTGCCTTCACCTCCGGTACCAAATTAATCTCATAAGTTGTACTAATCGACGACGAAACCACGCTTCCATCTTTCGAAACCGGCTTCTTCGTCAGCTTCGCATACTCTTCCTTCAGCTTCTTCCAAATCGCCTGCAAATCATTCTTGAAATTCGTCAAAAAATTATCCATTACTCTGCCCTCTCCTCATCAAAAGCCTCATCAGCCCGCACAACTACCCTAACCATCATTCCCTCTTTCTGCCAAACCAATCGCCACCGCAAACTCGCTTGCCACCGGCGCAAGCACCTGTTGCTGCTCCGGCGTCACCCGTACCAACTGCCACGGGTTCCCTTGCATCGTCGATACATTCGTCTTCGCCTCAATATACTCCGCAATAAACGGAATCATCCCCGCAAACCCCGACAGCACAATCCCGCCCACCGGCGCATTCATATACTCCGACTTGAAAAACCTCATCGACTTCGACAGTTCCGACGCAAAACTCTCCAACGTCGAATCCAGCGCCTTGAACACCTGCCCCTCAACCTTGTCCTGCGCCAAACCAAACTTCAAAATAAACTGCCGCGCCTGGTCCGGCTTCACCGACAGCGACGACGACACCGTCGAAATCAATAGCGCAAACCCGCCCGGAATCGACCGCACCAACCTCGGCAGCCCTCGATACATCATCACCAAATCCGTCGACCGTTCCCCGAGATCAATAATCATCCGCGCATCCTGCGCTCCGACCGGCGTCAACGCCCGCGCCATCGCCAACGACTCCGGCTCCTGCGCAATCACATTCAGCCCATACGACTCAATCAGCTCCATCCGCGCCTCCGCAAAATCCACCGCCGTCGAAGAAATCAGAACCTCCGCTTTCGTCGCATCATGCGGACACACCCCAAGCGATACATAATCCACCGTCGCCTCATCCAGCGGCATCGGAATATATTTATCCAACTGATATTTAATCGAATTGAGAAGCTCCGTCTCCGGCAAATTCTCCACCCGCACAATCGACGTAAATGTCTTCGACGCTGGCATTCCCACCGCCACGTTATTCGTCGTAATCCCAGCCTGCTTCATCGCTCCCAGAATCGTCTCCCCGAGCCGCCTCTGTCCCGCCGCCGAACCGTCCTCAAGCACTTTCCGTTCCACCGGCACATAAGCAAACTTCTGCAAAACCCAGCCGTGCGCAACATTACCCGCCAGCTGTACCAACCGGATCGCAGTCGTCCCAATATCCAATGCGAAAAAGTCGCCCACGCCGTGAATTAAACTCATGTTTATATTATATGCTAGGATTTTCCATTTTTCAACCTTTCAATTTCAACCTCAATCTCCGACCGCAGAGCCACAGCCACCCTCGAACAGCAAGCCCCCCCCGCAAACGCCTCCCAAGAGCCAATCTCCCATCACTAAAACCACCCTAGCTCCACAAAGGTTCGATTTTTTAAAATTTTCGAACATCATTCTCCTCAACTAACAGGGGTGAGCACTACAAAAGAGGTTCGAATTTTTTATTTTTTCGAACCTCAAACATGAACAGCAATTTAACTCTTACAGCCTTATTTCGTATTCATTTCTAACTATATACACAATAGTACATCATCTAGCAACACACCGCACAGAGAACCCATACTGTCGATTATAATAACGAGACGCATTAACAGTAGAGGTACCGTCGAAATTGATGAAATAAGCGCTAGAAGCATTAGAGTACGGGGTAGAAGACCAATAATCACCTTCACTACCTCCAGCATCAAACAAAAATCCAGCATTCTGGCTAATATAGCCACCTCTCACAAAGTAAAGCGGAGAGCTAGCAAGCTTGGCGACATCAGCACCGACAGAATAAACATCAAGCAACCTCTTGAGTTCGCCCGAGCTAGTCGAAGTTGGCAATCTCCATCCTTTCGGACAAATCGAACTTGTAGCCTGCCCGCTCGTGATCGTTCCGCCCGTCCCCGCCGTCGCTGCATTCCACTGATAATGATTACCCGCAATGTAATGAGCATTAGCATCATTATTCGCCGTAGTCGGAGTGGCATAAGCAGTGAACTGAGAAGTGCATTGTGACAGACTATTCTTCGTGACGCCACAATTGCTAGATTTTGTCGGGTTAGTAATCCTATAATCCCCAAGACTCCACGATCGTTGTCCTACATCATCAGCAAGAATCGTCGAACTAGAAGCAGTCGTAGCCGTAGAATATAACGGTCTATAACTCGTGACACTCCCATTCAGATCCGTATTCGTATTCATCAAGGTCGTCCCAGTCGACAAGTCCAAATCCAAATTCTGTGTCATCCAACACTTTCCATCCGCCAGCTTCGTCACCCAATAATACTTGCCATCCCGAATATCCTTCAATTGCTTTGAATCACCCTCCAGAGATGCAGCGCAAACCCCCGAGCTCATGTCCTGCATATTAGCCAAAGATGTCAAACCAGCCGTCTTTAACGGACTACTCACCACGCTCAGCACTGCTTGATTCGTATAAGTCCCTGTCGGCTTATCCACTCCAATATTCGCTGCAAAGCTCAACATATAAGTCCGCGTCTCATCCACAATACTCGTATTTGTATTTGAGTCTAACACAACGCCTCTCGAAACCGCCGGCATCGCCACATAATTATCTGCCGCCGTAGCCCCCTTCGCAAACGAATACCCCCACCTATTCAAAGGCAAATCATCATAAGTCGTCGCCGACACCACCGACTCAATCGCATTATCTCCATTCTTCAGCTGCGAAGAATTACTCCCCACATATACTTTATACCCACCAGAATTCTGCACTCTCACCGTCGCCTTAACATCCACTTTTGCTTTGGCCCCACCCGCATCTGTTGGCGTCATTGAACCACTCGCCGAACTCGGGCTAAAAGCGACTGTCACCATCGAATTAGTCGCTAGCGGCATCGTCTCGCCATCCATATCGGCCGCGACAGCTCCCCCATCAATCACCTCATCAGCACTGCCCTCATCTAGCGCGCTCGCTGTTTCACCAACCACTGGATTCGCCAGCACCAAAGCTAACAAAAGCAAGCTCAAACACCCTGCTCCTCCAGCAAAATTAACTTTTCTACCCTGATCTATTCGCATCACGACTCTCCTTTTAGGTAATAGACACCCGCCGTCATGCTTCCTGTAGGACCATCCCACGACCAGAATTACCCTCCAACCCAAACTCTAAAATCGCCGACGTTGTCCACAAAAATAGCACCACGAAGGTGCCTAAGTCTAACAACGCGCCAACTTTGAACCAACCCTGCCATCCAGACCGCCGCAGCATTGTCTCAGTCTTCGTTGCAGTTGCTCAAAATTCTATGCTAATAAAAAACCGTTGACTTAATATTGATAAACTTAGACATTACCATTATACCGCACTTTCTCGTTCCGCGCAAACAAATTTACCAAATTTCACTTTACCAAATAAAATCCTCCGCCCCAGCCGCCGCCTCACCAAGCAGTTATTTCAGAAGCCCGAAAGGCTTCCCAAACCCTCCCATATGATACTACGGAAGGCACTGGATAAATCCGTTAGGGGATTATCCATAAAGTTATATCGCGATATCATTAAAATGTAAAAAAGGAATAGGTATGTGCCATATCAACACATATAACTCGGCAGGAGTCTTAAACTAGAAACCATGCCGCAAACTACTTGGCAAGTGCGGAGGCCAAGGCGGAGAAAACGCATTCCGCGCCACGCCCTTAGAACTATTAAGATGCAATTAGCCTTTATATCTAACCAACTATTTAGCGACGCAACGAATCGTAAGACCACGTTGTCTAGCCAAATTTCGTGAAGGCTCAATCGAAGTAGTGCTATAAATGCGCAAATAATAGGCATCACTCGCAAGAGAATACGGCGTAGATGGCCAATAACGCCCCTCGGCACCCGCATAGTTCAACAAGCTACTCGTACCCTGATCAACATTCCCTCCCCTTACAAAATATAACGGGGAGCCAGTCATCTTCGCCATACCGGCAGCACTACTTGTAATCGAATAGGCATTCATTAAGCCTCCGAAACTACCAGCCGCAGTCGAATTTGAAGTTGGGAGCTTCCAGCCCTTCGCACAAATCGAACTACTTGCCTGCCCACTCGTAATCGCTCCGCCCGTCCCCGCCGTCGCCGCATTCCACTGATAATAATTCCCCACAATATAATGGGCATTCACATCC
>CANAUU010000056.1 GCA_947364965.1 uncultured Candidatus Saccharibacteria bacterium
AAGCGCGCGCTGAAGTTGCGAAACTTATCAATGCCGACCCTTCTGAAATTATTTTTACTTCTGGTGGTTCCGAATCCAACAATACTGTTGCAAATATTTTCGCCGGCAAGAAAGTTGCGACTAGCGCCGTTGAGCATCCTTCCGTTCTCGAATCTCTCAAGGCCCGCGCCAGCTCCTGCGAAATTGTAAAAGTTGACCGCTGCGGTTTCGTTAATCCGACCGAAGTTCCGCAAAATGTCGACCTCGTGTCGATTATGCTCGCCAACAACGAGCTTGGCTCCATCGAGCCAGTTGCCGAAATCGCTCATCATCTCAAAAACTCCGAAGACGGTCGAGTTCATTTTCATTCTGACGCCACCCAGGCTCTCGGTAAAATCCATATCGACGTTAAGGAGCTAGGCGTCGACTACCTTACAATCAGTGCGCATAAAATTGGTGGCCCGGTCGGCATTGGTGCGCTTTATGTCAACAAAGACGCGCCGTATCGACCATTTATTTTGGGTGGCCACCAAGAAAACAAACGTCGCGCTGGCACCTCAAATACTTTACTGATTGCTGGCTTTGGTGCTGCTGCAAAATATGCTCGCGACCAAAAGATCTGGACAACTTTTGCTAAGCAAATCGCTCCCCTCCGCAATCAACTCGCCGAAAGAATCCTGAAAGATGTTCCATATAGCAGCTTGAATAGTCCGCTCGAAAACTGTCTTCCGAATATTCTCAATGTTAGTTTTCAGGCTGCCGAAGGCGAATCTATCCAGCTCTATCTCGACGCCGAGAACATTACCGTTTCGACCGGCTCAGCCTGTGCTGCTGGCGATATTCAACCCAGCCACGTCCTCATGGCGACCAAAAACGATGCTGAAATTGCCCATAGCAGTATCCGTTTTTCGCTCGGTCCCAATACGACGGTGGCTGATATTGATCGTGTTATGTCGGTATTGCCAAAAATCATCACTCGCCTTCAGGGTATGAGCACCATCAAAATTAAGGAGTAATCTTATGACCACCACATCAAACAATTCCATAGCTGCCGCCGATAATGCTACCTGTGAAAATTCAAACCAAGCCGCCGGCGCCCCCAGCTGGGTTTATTCCGACATTGTGAAGGATCATTTTTTGAGCCCGCGCAATTTTCTTATGGGTGACGAAACCAAATATCCTCACGACGCCGAAGGTACCGTTGGCAATCCGGTCTGCGGCGATCAGATGCGAATGTTTCTTCAAATCGAAAACGATAAGATCAAGGATATTAAATGGAAGACTTATGGCTGTGCTAGCGCAATCGCTTCGACTTCCGCGCTTTCCGAACTTGCCAAGGACAAAACTCTAGACGAAGCTTTAAAAATCGGCCCTACCGAAATTGCCGAGTTTCTTGGAGGCTTGCCCGCGCATAAGTTTCATTGCTCTGTTCTCGGTCACGAAGCCCTCGCCGCCGCCATTACCAATTATCGCAATAAACCATCGTTGAGCCCGGTGGCGTAGTTTAGCCGCAACCATAGAAATTATGTAAACCCAAACCTTAAGCCAGTTGCTATTTTATCTCTACCGCCATATAATATATATTATGTATATTCAGAACAAACTTGTCGCAGCCTTTTATAAACTCTCTCTTGGTATTATCGCACTCTACGGTTTCTGGGTCACTTTAGCGGATTTCAATCTCACCGCCTGGCGTCTCTTTTCAACCTGGGCGCTTCTAATCGGTGCAATTTATTTCTGTATCTCTGCGCTCATTCTTGCGCTGGGCATCAAAAGGGAAGCAGGCGATACCCCCTGCCCCATGCTTGAAGGCATGTTAATCGTAGCTTTTATTACCCAAGCGGTTGCTGCTATCTCGAGTACTATCAGCGATGACTATTTCCCGGGCATCGGCGGCTTTGCAGCGGTTCTAGTCTACTATATCCTGCCAATCCTCACTCTTCTAGATTGGTGTTTGTTTAATAAAAAAGGGCTCTGGCGTCCGATGGATCCGTTCTATTGGCTCGCCTTGCCGCTCGCCTATGCCGCCATGATCATCTTAACCGCCAACATGCTCCCGTCTAACACCAGCCTCCTCTATCCTGTCTCCTTCCTCGACTATAACGCAAACGGCTTTTGGGAGATGCTAACTTGGCTCACCTTCGTTGGCTTGCTTATTCTAATCTTTGGCTATATCATGATTTTACTCGACGCTTTTCTGGGCGGCATCATCGCGAAACATATTGTGCTCCCGCGCATTCGCACGGTGACAATCGAGGAGGAAGCCCTTACTGACGAAACTCCGATTGATTCAGGGAGCATGGAAACCGCCATGGATAACGACTTAGTCAGCTCGGAAGAAGTTGAGATTATCGAACCAGACGAAATTATTACAGCGGAGCCAAAAACTCCCCGCCCTGAAGCTGCTAATAAGCAGGCGAAAACCTACAGAGCCGCTACGGAACGCCCCAAAACCGCCACGACGCCGCAAAAGTCCTCCAAGGATAGGAAGACCACTCCCAAAGGTAAACGTAAAATCAACGATATTACTAGACCGCAACCCAAACCCAAAACCAAATAATCGAGCCACGCCGAGCTCAAAATTTCGTAAATCCTGAACCTAACAGGAACCCACTGCATACGGCTACGGTTCCCGTAAAATTTCCTGAACTAACGCCTTGCTCGCCGCTAGTTTCCCCGTTCGTCGACCTCATCCGTCGAGCCAAACCCGCCCTTTCGCTCGCCTCCCGCCTGGTCGTCATCCGCCAACAAAAACTTCTGGAAAATCAGCTGCGCAATTCTCTCGCCCTTCTTCACCACGATTTCGTTATCAAGCACATTAAAAACCAGAACCTGAAAATGCCCATCATTACCTGGGTTGCCATAATAATCTGCGTCTATAATTCCGACCCCATTCGCTGTCACTAACCCCTTGCTAGCGCCGGAGCTCCGGTTCACAATCATATAATATTCATCTGGTTGGCAATAAGCCTTCAGCCCAGTTGGAATCATAGTCGGTTTAATCCCCGGACGGAAAACCGGCACAACTACGTCCTCCGCCGCCTCTAGGTCATAAGCAGCAGCATGCGCCGTCGAACGTTTCGGCAGCCGAATATTTTTATCTTCCCAGCCCTTCGCGACTTCAAAACCTCTCACTTTCATAAAACCATTCTATCACAATTTTCGTTCTCCCAGTTCAAAGTCATATATAATATATACAGAAAGCGAGGTATCATGAACAATAACCCAAAAGTCTACTTTACTCGCGAAATCACCCCAGAGGCGTTAGTAAAAATCTACGAACAGCTGGACATCCCCCTAGAAGGTAAAAAGGTCGCTATCAAAATCTCAACCGGCGAGGCCGGCAATCCTAACTATCTCAAGCCCGAACTCATTAAAGATTTAGTTCAAAAAGTCCACGGCGCAATCGTCGAGTGCAACACCGCCTATGAAGGCGCCCGCAACTTGACCAAAGAACATCTCAAAGTCGCTAAGGAGCACGGTTTCACCGACATTGCCCCAGTCGATATTATGGATGCCGAGGGCGAAATAGAAATCTCCGTGCGTGGCGGCAAACACCTCGATGTTAATATCATTGGTCAGAACTTCAATAACTATGACGCCATGATTAACCTCGCCCATTTCAAAGGTCATCCAATGGGCGGTTTCGGCGGTGTGCTCAAGAATCAATCCATTGGCATTGCCTCGGCCGTCGGCAAGGTTTATATCCATACGGCCGGTCGTTCGCGCGATTTAGAAAAGTTCTTACACTGTTTCGATACCCCAGAGGCGACCGCCGCTATGCTCCCGCCTCAAGACGACTTCCTGGAGTCCATGGCCGAAGCCGCCAAGTCCATTGCCGACTATTATAATGAACAACAGAAGCCCATTCTCTATATCAATGTCATCAATAATCTTTCCGTCGACTGTGACTGCGTTGCTGAACCAGAGACTCCCTGTATGGCCGATATTGGCATAGCTGCGTCGCTTGATCCGGTCGCTCTTGACCAGGCCTGTATCGATATGATTTGGAGCTCGAGCGATCCCGGACGTGAACATTTTATCGAACGCGTCGAACAACAAAACGGCATTCATATTATTGAGGCTGCCGCGGATCTCGGTCTCGGTTCGCGTGAGTATGAGCTAGTGGAATTAGATTAGAATGGAAGAAACAATTTTTGCAGATAACATACATAAGACCAAGGATTTTCTTGGTCATGAGTTGAGTTTTGATTGTATGGGCTGTGCTATTGCTAATGAAGATATTATGGTCCCTGGCGGTCCAGTCTATCGGGGCAAGTTTTGTTTTTTGGCATCAGACCCCGAAATCCCTATCCCCGGTTTCCTAGTGCTAAATGCAAAACGTCATGTCAACTCGTTCGCTGAGCTAACTCTAGAAGAGCGTCAAGAGATCGGCGACATTCTCGCTCGCGCTGAACTGGCATTAAAGAGACTGGGCATTACTAAGGAAATCACGCTAGTACAAGAAGAGCGTTCGGCGCATTTTCATATTTGGATTTTCCCAATGCAGCCATGGATGATTCAAAAATTTGGTACCGGCATCTCGACTTTGCGGGAAGTAGCAGCCTATGCTAAAACACACGCCACAGAAGACACTATTCGAGAAGTGCTTGACGTGTCATCTTGTATTCGTGATGAGTTGACCGAACGAGCTGCGTTGTAAAAACTACAACTTTTTCCACCCCACTCCCTAATTAACTTATGTTATACTAGAGAAAAGCACGAGTGGGAACAAAAAGGGAAAATCATAGCACTCTTGGGCAAAGTGTAAAACTTAGGGAAGTGGAGGCCCAAGATGAGTAAAGAAGAAAGCGCCGCCGCCGAGGGCGCAAAAGTTTCAGAAGCTAAAGACGAGGCTATTGCGAGTCAGGACGCGTCCGACAAAGAAATCGTCGCCATGAGCAAAGCTCTTCTGAAGAAGGATAACAAGATCGCTGACCTTGAACAGCGTCTCGCTCGTCTCGAGAAGCGTTTGAAGTCTAACGAACGCGTCGCGCGCACTTTTGCGACTTGTATGGATACGCAAGTTGTCGCCATCGACGCCGTCACGAACGTCATTCGCCGTGCGCTGAAAACTGATGCCGAAATCGCGAACGAGCTCGCCGCCGCCATCCATGAATATGATCGTCACAAAATTCGCCGTTGGTTTTCGGGTTTTCTTGGCGTCTTTCTCTGGGTCGGTAGCGTTGCCGCTGCAGCCTTCGTCGGAGCTCTGATTTATTGGACTTTCTCAAATTAATTTCCAAGCAAACCAACAACCAGCACTCGACGCCTGCACAGCCGGCTTAAACAAATTTGCTCGCATTGTCGCGTGTCGTGCCGTTGTAGAACAATTCACCTGACAAAAAATATCACCTTTCTCGGAGGGTGATATTTTTAGGAGTCTCATCGCCATTTTCTAAAAATTTTCCGCACAAGTTTATTTTCTATGCTACAATAAAAGTGTACGAAACATTTATCAGAACAGTAAAGAAGCATCAAAGGGCATTTTTATTGGCATTAGAACGATTGTAGGAACCGGCACCACAGCATGCCGATTGAGAATGGTTCTGGTGCTAATGCTCAAGAGTCTTCTTTACTGGTAAAGGTTTCGTACACCCGCTGTGGTGTCGATTTTTTATTAGAAAATTCACGGCACCACTCCGGGTGTACTAACCAACCAAAGGAGGCCGTGATGCCAAAATACCATAAAAACTTTAACAACTTTGGAAGAGTAAGTTGCACAGGGCTGCTTCTCCTAACACTTTTGCTAATAAATCCTGCCATTTCCTCCGCCAGTGCTCTCGAAGATTTTCCAGATGATGCCACTGGGGCAAACACAGGGCCCACACCCGAAGATATTGAAGCAACCGACCCAGATACTGCCATTACCCCTCTCGCCTCTACTACCTCTACTGTAGCCATTACCTTC
>CANAUU010000057.1 GCA_947364965.1 uncultured Candidatus Saccharibacteria bacterium
CTGATGCGGCGGTGGGAGACAGTGCCGCACTACCGGAGCTGGGGGAGAAAGAAATCTCTACTGAAGAGACTAACATACCAGATTCACGCTCGGTGGAGGTGAGGTTGCTAATCGTAGCAATCCCATCTTCTTGTTCTTCGGCTGTGTAGGCATGAACACTCTCACAAGTAGGGCAAATCGCTAGTAAACCTAAAGCTGCTACTCCTACGGCACTTGCTCTTCCGAGATAATTAAGCTTCCTGGTAGTATTAAAGTTTCTATGACTTATTAGCCTGGTTTTTGGCTTTTGCCGGCTTGACATAAAGGCCCTCCTTTTAGGTTGATACACCCAGCGGAGCCGCTTTATTAGAGACTTCATCACAAGTTCTAAAGCTTGCGAAAGCCCTCAGACAAAAACGACACCGCAATGGGTGTTCAAGCCTACTAATGAGCCAATCTTCTCCCTACCGGATTAGTATGTGCGCATTATTTGCGGTGCCGTTTCCGACACACATATTAATCCACGAGAACCAGCTCAAAAGAACCATAAATAAAAACAAATTGGCTACTTATATTAGTAAACTTGAACATCTCCATTATATCATGAAATCGAAAACCGCAAGCAAAAACATACAAAAATATCCCCAAAGTCGCAAACAGAGGCTGCACAAAAACTCGTATGCCCTACACGCTTTTGCCATAACTCCAACTTTTTGCTATAATTATTATGGAATATGATGAAATTACAGTTCCAAGTTCGTGATTTTTGCTGCGTTGCTCTAATTATCGCCGCCAGCCTTATCTTGGCGTGTAGTTTTTTCATGAAACAAGGCTCGGCCTTTGCCGATGAAGAGCCGAAATCTATCTCCAGCGAAGAGCATTTCGTCACTATTTATGATCAAGGCTCCGTCCGTACCGTCAAGACTATGACTGCGACCGTTGCCGAAGTTCTCGAAGGTGCTGAAGTTGAGCTTGCCGAGACCGACATCGTTGAGCCGGCTCTCGATTCCGCTATTAGCGGTGACTATAATATTAACATTTATCGCGCTCGCCCCGCTTTCGTAATTGACGGCGTTGATCGCCGCTTTGTCATGACCGCAAGCTACGACCCGAAACAAATTGCTATTGAAGCTGGTCTCACTGTCTATGACGGCGACATCGTGGCTCCAGAGTTTAATAAGACTTTCCTCGAGACTGGCGCTGCCTCGACCTATCGCATTGAGCGTAGTGGCGGCCGCACGCTCACTGTCGAAGAAACCTTGCCCTATACGACCGAAACTCGCTATGATTACAATCGCGCTAAGGGTGAAACCGTCCTTGAGCAAGCCGGTTCCGATGGTCGCCGTGTTAGCATCTACGAAATCCAGTTCGAAAACAACATCGAAATCTCTCGCAAGCTTATTTCCGAAACTATCACCGTCGAGCCAGTCCCGGAAATTATCACCATCGGCGCAAAAGTTTCAATTCCGCCCGAGCGCGAGCAATGCGCCAGTTGGGCGCGTGAAGCCGGCGTTTCCGATGGCGATCTCGAAGCCGCCATCGACCTCATCTATCGTGAATCCGGCTGTCGTGTCGACGCGACTAACCCTTCCTCCGGCGCCTACGGCATCCCGCAGTCGTTGCCTGGCAGCAAAATGGCCGCCTTCGGCTCCGACTGGGAAACCAATCCTGTCACCCAAATCCGCTGGATGGAAAATTACGTCATCACTCGCTACGGCGGCTGGCAGCAAGCCCTTGATTTCTGGTGGTGCACTGGCGCCTGCTCGAACCGCAACGGCACCATCACAAAAAACGGGTACTGGTACTAATGAAGAATAACAAGTCTCTCGGTCAACATTGGCTCAAAAACCGCGCTATCCTTGATGAAATCGCCGACCTCGCCCTCCCGGATAGCGGCGCACCCGCAGGACTTTGTCTCGAAATCGGACCCGGTCTCGGCACTCTTACTTCCAGCCTCTTGAAGCGCTTCCAAAAAGTTATCGCTATCGAATTCGACGCTGATCTCGCCCACAAACTCCCCGGCTCCTTCCCGGGCAAAAATCTCGAAGTCATTAACCAAGACATCCTTTCAGCCAACCTCTCCGAGTTGGTAGGGAACGAACCCTACTCCGTCGCCGGCAACATCCCCTATTATATTACTTCGCCTATTATCAAAAAGCTCCTCGAAACTTCTCCGAAATCACAAAAAATTGCTCTACTCATTCAAAAAGAAGTTGCCGAGCGCATCGCTGCCGACGCTGGCGACCAAACCCTACTCTCGCTTATGGTTCAGAACCTTGCTGAAGTTGAGCTCGGTCCAGTCGTCCCTGCTGCCGAGTTCACACCGCCACCCAAAGTCGATAGCCAAGTCCTCGTTCTCACTCCGCTAGCTGAGCCGCAGATTAACCCCTCCTGCCTCAATCTCGCCAAAATTGGCTTCTCTAGTCCGCGCAAGAAGCTCGCCGCCAACCTCGCCTCCGTCAATCTTTCTGCAATCAGCTCCTCCCTTGCGAACTTGTCCAAATCCGACTGGCATAAAATTCTCGAAGAGAATAGTATCAATCCTGACGCCCGTGCCGAAGATTTGAGTCTTTGGGATTGGGAAACCCTAGCTAATTTGTAGTCTAAACCGCAAAATTAGCCATAAGAACTATTGCGCAAAAACCATATGTGCGCTATAATAAAACCAAACAAGTCATGTAAAACCAAAACCGAATGGGAAAGAAGGGGAAATAATGAATCCGCAATCTTCGAGGTCATCGATTGCGCTCGGGCCAGTTCCAACCGCGCCCAAACCAGCGCCGAACTCGATTACAACTAACATGCCACAGTTTGGCTCTGCGCCTGGGTTAACTAACTCTGACGGCGTGCCAACTTTACCTCCGGTCAGCCCCGCCACCACTCAGCCGCTTACGCCCGCCCCAACCCCAGCTCCTGCCACTGCGCCAGCCTCCTCTGCTATGCCTCAATACATGAATGCCGCGAACACTAATATGATTCCGGTCGTTGATAAACCTCTCGACATCAACAAAGTCCCCGACACCCCAGCTGAGCAATTTAACCCCTTTTCTTCTACAACAGGGAGCGCTCCGAAGCCTCCCAAGAAATCCTCTGGCAACACTCTCAACCTCCTGCTTGGTTTATTGACGATTCTCTTCTCTGTCGTCGCCGTCATCTTCTTCATCCTCTGGCAAGGTGTTGAGCCAAAAACTGTCGTTATGCCCAATACTCCGTCAGAAAATGAGCAACCTGACGACCCAGAGAACCCCAGCGAAGAACAGCCTGCTGGACAAATTCAACGCCTTTCCTGCCGCGGCTCAAGCGAACTGACCGAAGAAGATCTTGCTGCGGGCATAGTCAGCAATTCGTCTGTTTATGACGTCTACTATCCTGGAGATGTCCCCACTGAGGTTCATATTTCCGCAACCTCGGAATATAACTCACCTGAAGCCGCCGCAAATGTTTACGCTGAAGCTTCCAACGAAACTATGGCTGTCATCTCGGGGATTTACGCTGCAATCGGTCTTGAACTTGGCTCTGAAAACTTCATCCTCGACAATAACCATCTCTCCATGAACCTAACTGTCCCCGTCGAAAAAATCACCAACCCAGACACCGACGCAGTTGCTCGCCAGATGCTTGCTACGCTCGCTGGCCTTCCTACCGGATATGCCGAAGACGGCATAACACCAGTGTTCTCGACCAACCTCGATGCTGTCCGGGCTAATTACGAGTCTGCTGGGCTAGCCTGTGAAATTATCGCAGAATAGCCCAAACTAACGAGCGAAAAACCTTTTCCGAGCAGTGCCATTATTCTTACGGAGTATGGTATAATATAGATACTATGTCAAAAGTTTATATCTGCACAGCAATTCCATACGTCAACGGCAATCCTCATATTGGGCACGCCATGGATTATTTATTGTCAGATACATATGCGCGCTATGCTCGCGCCAAGGGCGAAGAGGTGCGCTTCCAAGTTGGCACCGATGAGCACGGCAACAAAGTCTTTAGCACCGCCGAAAAGAACGACATATCGGTCGAAGAGTATGCGAAACAGAACTCCGACAAGTTCCGCCACTTTATTGAACTTCTTAAAATTTCTTATACCGACTTTATTCGCACAACCAGCCCAGAGCATATTCGTCGTTGTCAAGAGATTTGGCAGCGCCTTTCCGATCACATTTATGCTGCTGAATATGATGGCTGGTACTGCGAGGGTTGTGAACGTTTCGTCACGCAGAAGGAATACGACGAGAATTCTGGTGTTTGCCCCGACCACCAAAAGCCTTATGAAAAACTTTCCGAAAAAAATTACTATCTGCGTATTGGCGATTTTAAGGATCGTATTCGCAAAGCTATCGAGACCGACGAAATGCAAATTCTGCCCGAATTCCGTAAGCAAGAAATGCTTCGTCTTCTTGAGGATGCTCCTGATATTTCCATTTCCCGCCCAAAGAAGCAACTTAGTTGGGGCGTACCTGTTCCTGGCGACGAGGACCAGGTCATGTATGTCTGGGTTGATGCTCTTTCGAACTATGTCACAATTCTCGGCTATCCCGATCGAGACATCTCTGACTTTTGGCCAGCCACCGCGCAATTTGTCGGCAAGGATATCTTGCGTTTCCATACTATCACTTGGCCCGCAATTCTACTCGGTCTGGGCTTGCCGCTCCCGAAGCGCGTTGTTTCACACGGACACGTTCTTGCTTCCGGTCGGAAAATGAGCAAAAGTATCGGCAATGTTATCGACCCCATCGAAGTTCTCGAAAAACATGGTCTTGACGCTTTTCGCTATTTCTTCCTTCATCATATCGACACTTTCGCCGACTCCGACTTCACCTGGGAAAAATTTGAGAACGCCTACAACAATGAATTAGCCAACGACCTCGGCAACCTTGTTCAGCGCCTAGCGACCCTCTGCAAAAAGAACCAGATCACAGGCCAACCTACTACCTCCGAGCTCGACCCCGAGTATTGCCAGTTTATGGATGATTTTGAATTTAATAAGGCCTTTGACTTAGTCTGGCACAAAGTCCAAGATCTCAATAAGTCCATTGATGAACAAAAACCTTGGGAACTCGCCAAGAATGGCGAAGTTGAAAAGCTCCAGCAAGTCCTCTCTGGTCTGGTCGCCGGATTGCTCGAAGTCTCCACGCTCCTCGCCCCCTTCCTGCCGGATACTGCCGAAAAAATCGCTACAATCTTTACCGCCCCCGAAATTATTCCTCCTGCCGCTCCACTCTTCCCTAAGAACTAACCCATCCGCGTTTCATTAAAGCCTCGACCTAGAAAAGTCGAGGCTTTAGTTTTGCAGTTTTAGACCTTAAGTCTAACAACCCTAACCGCTCCAAACTCGAGCTTAACTACTCCCCGTCCCAGTAGTGCTTCCCAGCCAAGACGTCATAGTTCACCAGTTGATATTCTCTCAAGACCTCCGAATCTTCTGGCGGATTGCCGGCGAAATATGCCTTCATCAAAATCGGCGTTTCCTCACAAACTTCATCCACCAAATAGAATAGCGCTGGCTTCTCTACGCCCAAAATATTATACATCGTATTGAGTAGACAGTTAGGTGTAGTTGTCGGCAAGTCCACCCCGCGTATTGGATACTCAAAACCTAGCTTTTCATTAATCTTCGCCACCTCTTTTACGGTCCAAGAGCTTTCAATATCGAAATTCGCATAGATAAAATATGGTGTCAGCTGAGCGATATCTCGGTCAGATTTGTCGTTCGACTTATAGTACTTGTCTAAAATTCCTGCCGCATGATCTCCGAACCATAATACTACCGTCTTCTCATCCAGTTCGTCAATCGCCTCACT
>CANAUU010000058.1 GCA_947364965.1 uncultured Candidatus Saccharibacteria bacterium
TACATATTTCTTTTCCAAGAACATTTTGATTTTATACACATCTGTGGGGTGCCCCTGTATTAGAGGGGCACTTTTACGTTAAGCTGTTGCAGTATTCTTGGGTGCGGTGGTGGCTGCGAGCTGTGGGATGGGCTATTGTTTAATTGAGGTTGTTTAAGGCTTGGGAGTTTTTGAGGGGTAGTGATTAGAATTGGTCGATTTCTGTGGAGATTTTGGCGAGGAGAGTGGGGAGAGCGGATTTTTCGTCGGGGGTGAAGCGGCTGAGGACGAAGTCGGTGTCGCTGATTTTTTGGCGGAGGTCGTCGTTTCCTGTGCCGAGGCGAAGGCGGGGAAAATTGGTAGTATGGAGGTATTCGGAGATGGATTTGAGACCGTTGTTGCCGCCGCTGCTGCCTTTGGCGCGGTAGCGCAGGGTGCCAAAGGGCAGGTTGAAATCATCACAGATGATGAGGATGTTTTCGAGGGGGATTTTGTAGAAATTGGCAAACTCGACGACGGCGCGGCCGGAATCGTTATAGAAGGTTTGGGGTTTGATGAAGATTTGGTCGCCGTTTTTGAGCCAGAGGGCGTGGTTTTTGGGTTTTTGCCAGGTGAGATTGTGGATTTTGGCATAAAAATCAAGAGCGAGAAAGCCAAAATTGTGGCGGGTGAAGTTGTATTCTGGACCGGGGTTGCCAAGGCCGACGATGAGTTTCATGAGGATATTATACCATGGATTTTGGAATGAGCGAGGTGTGGGATTTGGGATGGTGGAGGGTAGGTGGAGATTGAGGCTTTGGGGTGGTTTTTGAGCTAGAGGATGGTGAAGACAAAGAGGAGGGCGAAAAGGCCGATGATGGAGATGATGGCAAAGAAGATAGTGCGGAAGTTTTCGCGCTTTTGGACTTTGCTGTGAACGCGGAGGATGCTGGCTTCGTGTTTGTCGCGGTTGGCGAGGCGGTAGATGCCAACGGCGAGGGTGATGATAGTGAGAATACCGATAACGATAAGAATTGCTTCCATGAGCTGATTATAGCATAAGTTTTTCGGGGGTGGAAGGGGTGGCGCGAGGGCGGGATTGAGAAAAGGCAAGAAATCTAGTAAATAGGTTCACGTGGTGGTTCTTATTGGGCTCGAACCAATGACCTTACGAATGTGAATCGTACGCTCTAGCCAACTGAGCTAAAGAACCAATTTCGCGACGACGGTTGCGTGCCGGAACGGTCGTTTCTGGCGACATAAACTGCTCTGCGTAGGTGAACCTATTTATTAAACTTCTTGCCTATGGGGATGTTGTAATTTTTACAACGTTTTGTAAGATTGGAATAAGGTAGAAATCCGGGAGAGATATCTTACATATGATATAATAGCATAGAATATGTTAGATTTCCAGAAGTTTGAGAACGAAAAGCAAGAAATTGAGGGGTTTTTGGCGCAGCCGGAGGCTTATGCGAATCCGGATTTTGCGGAGAAGTCGCGGAGGTTGGCGGAAATAAATGGAATGTTGGAATTGGCGCGGGAAATTGAGCAGTCGGAGCAGAACCTGAAAGAGGCGCGAGAGCTGGCGGATGATCCGGAGCTCGGGGAGATGGCGAAGGCGGATATTGAGAGTTTGACGGCGAAAATTGAGGCTTTGAAGGCTGAGCTGGATGAGAAATTGATGCCACATGATCCGGCGGACGACAAGCCAGCGATTATGGAGATTCGCGCGGGGGCGGGTGGGGATGAAGCTTCCCTGTTTGCGGGCGAACTTTACCGGATGTATGTGCGGTATGCGGAGCGGCATGGGCTGAAGGTCGAGTTGATGAGCCAGAACGAAAACGAAGCGGGCGGGATGAAGGAAGTTGTGATTCGAGTGTCGGGGGAGAAGCCGTATGGACGGATGAAGTTTGAGGGTGGTGTGCACCGGGTGCAGCGGGTGCCGGTGACGGAGTCGCAGGGGCGGATTCACACTTCGACGGCGACGGTGGCGGTGTTGCCGGAGGCGGCAGAAGCTGACATCGAGATTAAGCCAGAGGATTTGCGGATTGATATTTATCGGTCGGGTGGGCATGGTGGTCAGGGGGTGAATACGACGGATTCGGCGGTGCGGATTACGCATTTGCCGACGGGAATTGTGGTGGCGATGCAGGATGAGCGGTCGCAGCAGCAAAACCGGGTGAAGGCGATGGCGGTGCTTAGGAGCCGTCTGGTCGAGAAGCAGAAGCAAGAAGAAATGAAGGCAGCGAGCGATGCGCGCAAATCGTTGATTGGGTCGGGTGATCGGAGCGAGAAGATTCGGACTTATAATTTTCCGCAGGATCGGATTACGGACCACCGGGTGCACTATTCGCGCTCTAACGTGCCGGCGGCGATGGATGGAGATATTGAAGATTTGATTCGTGAATTGACGAGGGCGGAGCGGGCGGCTGCGGCAGAAGAATAGCGGTTTTGACTTCAGTGATGAAGTAGCTGTGAGATGGTGGGGTTCGATGATTAGTGGGGCGGGAGTGGAGTTTTGATTTATGACGATAAAAGAGTGGCTGGCGGGGGCGCGGCGAAGAGTTGATGGAGTTGATGCGGAGTTGATTGCGCTGCGGGTGTTTGCGGTGGGGGGGATTTTGTCGGAGGAGTCTGTGTCAGGAGATGCGGCGAGTAGGGGTTTGTCCGGTTTTGTGGCGGGGGATTCTGCGCTAGCGGGGGCAGATCGGAGTTGGTTGGCGGCGCATGACGATATGATTTTGGATGCGGAGGCAGTAGAGCGAGCGGAAGCGATGATTTCGGAGCGAGAGAAGGGGGTGCCGATGGCGTATTTATTGGGGGAGAAGGAGTTCTACGGAAGGAATTTTCGGGTGGGGTTGGAGGTTTTAGTTCCTCGTCCGGAGACGGAGGCATTGATTGAACTGGTGAAGGAATTGGATTTGCCGGAGGAGGCGCGGTTTTTGGAGATTGGCACAGGGAGCGGGTGTATTGCGGCGACGCTGGCGCAAGAATTTCCGCAGGCCACGGTTGTGGCGACGGACGTGTCGGAAGAGGCACTTAAAGTGGCGAAGGTCAATAGTGAGCGGTATGGGGGGCGAGTGAAATTTTATCAGGGGGATTTGCTGGATGGTTTGCCAGCGGATTTACCGCGGAGTTTGGCGCGGGATACGAAGAGGGGCGAGCCTGGGTTTGATGTTTTGGTGGCAAATTTGCCATACGTGGACGAGAACTGGGATTGGTTAGATAAGAGGGCGCTAGGTTATGAACCGGAGCTGGCGCTATATGTGGAGGATGAGGGTTTGGCGCTGTATAAAAAAATGATTTTGCAGATTAAGGAGCGGGGGGAGGGGTTTGTGCGCTATGTGGTGTTTGAGGCGGATCCGTGCCAGCATGAAAAACTAACCCAGTTTGCAGGGGGAAATGGGTTAGTTTTGGTGAAAATAGAAGGGTTCGGGCTAGTTTTTGCTTGGAAGTGAGGGCGTTCGCTCTGGGCCTTGAAGGGGTCAGATATGCGAGCTAGGGGTGAGGTTGGTTTGAACTAGTTTTTGTAGGCGTCGAGGGTGAGGTTAATAGTGTGCTCGTTGTTATCACGAATGACGGTGAGTTGGACGGTGTCGCCAGGGGCGAATTCGCCGATGAGAGTGGAGAGGGAGCCAGCGCGACCGATTTCAATGCCATTGATTTTGGTGATGATGTCGCCTGCTTTCAGGCCGGCTTTTTCGGCGGCGCTACCGGAGGCGATGGGGTTTATATCGCTAGTAGTGAAAAGATAGGCGCCTTGGGAAACGGGGAGTTCGTAGGCTTCGGCGACATCGGGCGTGAGGTTAATATAGTAGGCACCGAGATAGGACCGGGTAGCCTTGCCGGTGGCAATGAGATTTTTGAGCATGCCTTTGACGCTGGAAATGGGGATGGCGAAGCCGATACCGTCGGCGTCGGAGCTGGTGGCGGTGTTGATGCCGATGACCTCGCCAGCGGCATTGACAAGCGGGCCGCCAGAGTTGCCGGCGTTGATAGCGGCGTCAGTCTGGATCATATCGGTGAGGTTTTCGGAGGCGGTCATATCACTATTGTAGGCAGTGAGAGAGCGACCAGTACCGGAGATGATACCGGAAGTAATAGTGTTCTGGTATTGGCCAAGGGCGTTGCCGATGGCAATGACTTGCTGGCCGGCGTTGATGGTTTTTGAATCGCCAAGAGTGACGGTCGGGAGGTCTTCGGCGTCTTTGATTTTGAGGAAGGCAACGTCATTTAAGGGGTCGGAACCGACGAGTTCGACATTCTCGTAGGTGGTACCGTCATCGAGGATGACTGAGATGGAGCGGGCGCCGTCGATGACGTGTTTGTTGGTGAGGATGTAGCCGTCGCTAGTGACGATCATGCCGGTGCCAGCGGAAGTTTGGGTTGAGGATTGACCGAACCAGCCAGTGGTGCGGGTTTCAGTGAGAATGGAGACAACGCTAGGAGCGACGCGAGCGGCGACTTCGGCGATTGAGCCTTCGGTGAAGTTGGCGGAATTGCCGTCGGAGCCATAATTAACAGTGATTGGTGCGTCGTCTTTGAGATAATTGTAGAGGGAGAGACCGAGGGCGCCACCAGAAACGGCAAAGGTAAGGACGAGAAAAGCAATTACGAAGACCTTGAAACCGACGTCGGATTTTTTTGGGCTTCTGGTGAGACGAAAACGACCGGAGGATTCTCGGGGCTTGCGGTCGCTGGGTTAGCATTAGTATTTTTAGAAACAGTATTCATGTCTTTCTCCTAAATTAAATATTGAAGCGTGGTTGACTAAAACTAATAATCAAGACGGCGACTATGATAAGGCTGAAGATGACAGGGATGGCGACATTTCCGAATTTGATTTTGCCGTCGTGGGTGGTGGCTTCGTGGAAGAGCTGGAAATAGGCGTAGGCGAGGACGGTGAGGATGATGGCGAGCTGCGAGAGGCAAAGGCCGCTGGAGCCGAAGGTATAAATAATGAGCCAGGAATGAGAGAGCCAGGCGATTTCAGAGAAAATTAAACCGACGACGAGAGAGATGTAGGTCGGGTTTTCTTCGTTGCTTTGGACAAGGACATGGTTCGAAGCGGCGAAACCGATGATGAACTCGGAGGCGACGAGAACGATAGAATCAGAAATGGCAGCGAAGATGGTGGCGGTGGTGGTGCCGAGGAGGATAGCAATGAGAGCTTGGATGATGGCGAAGCGCATGGAAGAGCGGGGTTTGATGAAGATGAGCCAGACGGCGTAGCTAATCATAAGGACAAAATGAACGGGGAGGAAGGTGGTGCCCGCGGAATAAGCAAGGAGGACGAAACTAACGCCGACGATAAAATCAACAAGGCTGGAACGGAGGTTGAGCAGCCAGTAGCGGTGATTGACGGCGAAGACGCGCCATTTCGAAACGACGATAAGGACGAGACCGATAATGTAGCTGCCAGTGACAACGGTCGCGCCAATCGAAACGACGGCGAGGAGTAAGTTGAGTAGAATATGCATCAGCGAGCTGATAGCGTTGCGGCTTTTACGAATAAAAATATAATCGGCCATATGGTATATATTATAGCATGGGATTATGTGCGGGCGGAGGATTTTTTGTGAAAAGCATAGTTTTTATGATATACTTGGGTAATGGAACAAGCGTCGCTGCAACAGCAAAAACCAAACTTTTTCAAAAAACATCCGCTTCTAAAAGATTTGCTTAGTTTGCTGCTTTTTGTGGTTTGCGTGGTGGTGGGGACAATACTTCTGAATGCGTTTGTTTTTCGGTCTTATAGCGTGGTGGGGTCGAGTATGGAGAATACTTTACACAATGACAACCGGGTGATTGTG
>CANAUU010000059.1 GCA_947364965.1 uncultured Candidatus Saccharibacteria bacterium
TCATAAAGATTAAAGAAGGCTTCGAGGTCTTGTTGGTGAATTTGGTTCATCGAAATGAATGGTCTGGGTGATCGGATTTGAACCGACGACCTCGCAGTCCCGAACCGCGCGCGCTACCAGCTGCGCCACACCCAGATATATCTCTTATATTAGCACAGGTTGAGGAAAATGGGAAGGAGTTCATAGAGGTGAGGAAGTTTGTTTTATGTTCGTGATGAGATATGGTTTGCTCAGGCGAAAAAGTGCTGGTGTATTCTGGAGTTGTATGGTATAATTAGGACTACCGGGGCGTAGCACAGTTGGTAGCGCGCAGCGTTTGGGACGCTGAGGTCGCCTGTTCGAGTCAGGTCGCCCCGACCAGAGCTTCATTAAATGTGATTTTAGCGAATTCGACCCCTGTAAAATGGGCGAATTTTTTGTTAAAGCCCTAGATTGTGAGTTTTTTAACCATTCTTGCTCAATTCTACGTTTGCCTTTATCTATAACTTCGATCCATGGATACGGCTCTACTTCTATAATTTTAGTTGTTAATGCCCTATTAGATTTTTGCGGAACAACAATTGTATGGTTTTGTTCATCGTTATCAACTTGGCGGAGAGTGGCTTTTGGACCAATGGCGAGCAGGACTGCCCTGCGTTCGCCAATGTCGTTAGCCAACTTAAACTTTTCATTAGGACTTGTAAGAGTATTAAGTGTTTTGCCAATAATCTCATACCATTTGCGTTGACGTTCTTGATTATCTTCTAGCGATTGTCTTATATCTTTCATTAAGGATTGAATATGAGCAGATTCTTTTGTAAATAATTCATCGTCAATAATCCCACGAGTACGCATACTGACTAGTTCATGAAGTTGCTTTTCGCAATCGTCCATATTGGCATTTTTAATCTTCGCTACATCGTATCTTTCTAATAGTTCCTTTTCTCTAATGCCATCTAGGGTCTTCATTGCCCACTCATATAGGAGAGGGTGGAGCGTATAATGATCTAAAATTGAGTCAATCTGCCTAAATGCTTCTTCCTCGTCAATCGAACCACGCATAGTACATTTGCGATAAGGGCTCTTTTTAGTGCATTTATAATACATATGTTCTGCGTAGGTTCCATCGGACAATTGTCGTTCGTGATGCTCACCGATGATAGCACAACCACAGTGAGCACACTTTAATAGACCTTTTAACTCGTAGCGAGCAGATTTGACGAGTGTTTTTGGCCGAAGGTTGTGGTCTTCGGCATACTTGCTTTTAAACGTTGGACCCTCCAAAACTCATCTTCTGTAATCATTGGTGGCCACGCTCCTTGATGTAAGATGTTTTTATCTTCAATATCTCGAATCTTACCCATATAAAACGGGTTTTCCAAAATCCCATGTAGCCCAGCGATAGTGAGTGGTTTGCCGCCACGCTTTTTACGTTTCAAAGTGGTAAAGTGATATTCTTCATTTAGGATACTAAGCAAATCTACTACGGTGTAATTTCCTGTTAAATACAACTTAAACATTCTTTGAAGAACGTAGAATCGCTCCGGATCGATGATAACGGTTGGCTGGTTATCATCACCTCGTTTATTTAGGTAGCCTTGCGGAGCAACTCCCGTACAACGACCATGTTTATTTTTACTACGTACGCCTCTCGTAACATTTTTGCTGAGGTCGATGGAATACTGAGCGGCCATACTCGCCTCAACTCCAAATACAATAGCATTATCTTCTGGGCGATAAATACGGTCGTTCGTGTGAATTAGCTTAATCTTACCCTCAATCAGTAATTGTTGAATGATGCCATTTTCTTTGGGATTACGGGCGAGGCGGTTGGTTTGCCAGCAGATAATTCCATTGGCTTTGCCTTGTTCAATCATACGAACCATTTGGTCAAACTTGGGGCGATTGTTGCATTTACTAGCGGAAGCTGCTTCTTGGAAAATCTTTACTACTTTGTAATTGTGCTTTGCCACGATTTGTTTAGCAATGTCAAGCTGGTCTGGCAGTGAAGCCATTTGACGGTCTTCACCTTCCGTAGATTTGCGTGCGTAAATGATAAACTTTAAGTCCTTTGGGTTTACGTTTGTAATACTCATTATTTTTCTCTCCTTAATTTAATTTTCGTTCTTTTGGCATAAAAAATATAGCCTTTTATTTATAACTGAGGTAATTGTTTAATGGTGTGCGTGGTACAAGGCTAATGGCTAAAAATCTTGCGTGAACTACCGATTAGCCGTTGCACCGTTTGGTTGATTCAGTCTCCCTAGAATGGAATATCATCTAGGTTAATTTCTTCTTCGCAACTTAACCCATCTAGTACTTCATCAGGGATTGCTTCCGATTCGTCGCTTTTGCTCTCCTCGTCGTCGGTACTATCTCTTAGCTCGTCTAGGTACTCCGTAGTCATGGCATCTGCTTCGTTGATTGCTGGCTTCATGACGATTATGGTTTGTAAAGACTGGCTTACTCCACTACCGAATTGTTTATGATGATACTCATATGATTTGGCAATTAACGAGATAATCGCCCCTCTATTTAGACCATCAATGGCATCCTTGCCAGTCATATCAACTACTTTGGTATGCTCTGTAAATTTGAACTTAAACCGTTCTTGGTCTTCATATTTGTTAAACTGAGCCACCCCAGCTTGTTCGGCTTTTCCAATGTTATTTTGCCTTACCCATGTCTCAATTTTTGACTTAACGACAGGGTCATCAATAACTACCATAATAGATTTGCCGTATGGGTTGTCGTCTTCAAGATTAGCGAATGCTACTTCAAGATTTTTGAGTTTAATAAGTTTTAAATCTTTTTCCTTTTTCATATCTTTTGTTCCTTGTTAAATGCTGAGCGTACTAACATCGCCGTTTTGCGGTGAACCTCGAATATAATTCATCTTTTTACCCTTTATTGCGTTTTAACACAAGCTATTTCGAACTGTTTTCATTTTTGATATCGTCAGATTGTTTATCTTTCCAGTTGGTATCGATTAACTCGATCCATCGCTGGCCGTATTTATAGTAGCCGTGCTTAACTTTAATGCCGATACTCTCAAGCGTGGACTTACAGCGGTCTAATTGTTTCCCGAGCGTTGCAGGCGAGTGCGGCCAGTCCGGGTGATTGACGAGGTAGCATCTAGCATCTGTATCTTCTTCATGACCAAGAACGCCATCGTAATGCAGCTTAATCTCATGGAGTTGTGAAGCTGTACCCTCCCAAGCACCAGTCTGACTTACGAGCAGACGACAAGCTTGAGCAACCAAAGACGATTCGATTGCCATTTCGGTCTGTTTGTTTAGAATGCTTTGATAAGCGTCTAAAAACTCTTTGCCTGTGTGCCCATCCATGCTTTCACAGATGGCATAGCATAACTTCGCCCAGTCAGCCGACCTTGGCAACTCCTCAAGCTTAACTGATGGCAGGATTTTAAGTGCTTTGCTAAGAATGTTATAGATACTTCCTAGCAGATACGGTTTTAGCTTTGCGAACTCCGCATCTAACTCCGACTGAGTTCGACGCTTACTAGCAGAGATACGACTAACCTTTGCTGGGATGGTGCGATCCAGTAGGTCCTCTCTTTGAATAAGGTTTGATGGTATACCAGTGATAATTACTGGACGACAAACCTCGCAAATCCAATCATCATCGTCACTGTATAATGCGCGCTTGGCAAGACTAGCACCAGTTACGATTCGGCACAGTTCGTCGCTAAGCGAGTTGGAAATGTTACTCAAATTGTCCGATAGGAGAACCGAGTTTTTATTAGCAATTCTCATTAGCTCCTGCCCATTGCGAATCGCTGGTAGACCACTTGACAATGAAGAGCACTCTACGAGGTCAACAATCCGTCTAGCGGTCAGGGTTTTACCGCTGCCCATATCCCCCGATAACACCAGTAACGGTTTAGACAGGTTTGGGACATATAGACCGATTATAAATGCCATGACTACAAGCCATTCTCGGTCGTCCTTAAACTCCGATAATAGATCTCGTAGTGGTTCAATGCTGCAATCGCTATGGCGTTCTGGCAGGCACTGAGGCTTTTGATGACGATGGTGCAAAAACATAATTGGCACGTCTTGAAGCGACCACCCCTCTGGTGTAATACGAACGGAGTGGACGCCATCAGCAACATCATAGATAATCTCCATTGGATTACCTTGACAGTCATCCAACCTAGCTAATCGCGTCGTCAGCTCGTGACACTCGCCGTTCATTGTGGCTTCATAAATAAGCATAGCGGACACTACGTCAACTAGCGTGTCTAGCCCTTGGAATCTCTGGTGATTTTTGATAATATTGTTCCGTAGCCAGCCGCCAAACTCCCTAGACGAGAGTTTCATAACCTGACCACCACTTTTGTTAATGGCGATATATGGTTCGTGTTGCTGATCAATAAATAAAGTATTTTGTTCCTTGACCTGCTCCGCGATTTCTTCGGCTAGGCTTTTCTTGTGGTCAGCTTGCTTGCTAGTCTGTTCTTTATTCATTTTTCTCCTTTAAGGGTAGAGTCCCTTGTGAACGGATGATTTTTGCACACGTGAATCTGATAATCGAGATAGCGCAGGCGTAAAGCTCGTCGTCACTGAGTTCTAGACCGACCGATGTCTTCACGACTTTGTGTAGACGTTTCAGATTTTTGGCATCAAAAACCATGTCCATCGAGGCTCCTTTCTTTGATATTAGTTTGTTTCGCCGACTTTCGTCAGGCTATGCTCCCATTATAGGAGCTTATGAAAAATCAGCATTGCGTACAAAAAATCCGGATTTTCCCGGACTAACCTCTGTTTATACTAGTTTGAATCGATCAACTTTTTAATCGCTGAGTTTACTTTTTTAGTATTTATTTTTTCCTGAGATATGTCAAATTCCGTAACGCATCGCCTAAAAGTAAACGTCTTGCCATTGTTGGATATCGGTACGAAAAATAGCCTAGATAGCACCTTATTGAGTTTAATATCGTTGAATATTTTGTTTGGCTCACGTTTGGAAGTGTCCCAAACAATGGGGTCGCCATATTTATCAACTTTCATTGCGGCAATCAAAAAACTATCTGGTATAGAGTTCAATGAGCATTTATGGAACACTTGTTTGTTAATAGAAACCTCTCTGGTATTTTTATTATATGAGAATTGATAGATTATAGTTCCCCTTCCAGTAATACCAAATTGTTTACAACCATTGCTAAAATGATTGGTTGGTGTAGCTAAGATCTCAATTTCAGCATTACGTTCCATGTCTTCAAGCTCGCGTTTGAGAGTTTGAAGCATTTTTCCATCATCAGTAAAACAGCGTATTGCCATTTTTGCACAATTATTTTGGTTAAAAATGCTTTTGTTCATTTTGCTTTCTAGCTCAAGATATCGTTGCTTAGTTTTATGGTACTGCTCTGTATGCTGTGTATAGGTGGAAAGTTCTATATAATTAAGTTGTTCAAGGTAGCGCATTGTATCCATTATAGAATCGGATGAAATATCCGGAAAATCTGAGGACTTGACTCTAATTTGGTGCATACAATCATCATGCTGTTCGTCTATCCTGCCTTTCAGAAATTTCATTACAGTTTGAATGTTGTGGTAGGCTTTAGTTTTGATTTTCATATATTCATCCTCTGTTAAGATTATATAGCCTACCCCTGTAAAAGTCAATCTTGACCCCTGTTATGAATACGGGGTTCTCTTTTTGCTAAATATGTTGTATAATAGAGTTGCTTAAAACTTTAGATCGGAAGAGCACACGTCTTAACTACAGTCACTAAGGCGAATCTCGGTTTGGGGGG
>CANAUU010000060.1 GCA_947364965.1 uncultured Candidatus Saccharibacteria bacterium
ATGAAAAAGAAGACGGTAATAAAGCGACCACCCTGAAGGAAATTGGTGATGATTTCTTCGGCGGGGAGCATAAGATCGGCGTAAGTGTCGGTGGCGAAATCAGGTTTGATGAAGAAGCCGAAAAAAATGAGACTAATGAGGAGGAAATAGAGAAGATGTCGGTTGGATTCGGCGTCTTGGAAAAGTGGAGCAATGGTCTTTTGATAGAAAGTTTGGCAACAAGTTTTAACTCTATTCATGAGTTGATTATAACACACTGAGACGCGGCAGAAGGGCGACATGATATAATGAAAATAAGAAACGGAGAGGCAAATGAAAATCACGATTGGGGTGACGACGCATGATGAAGATGAGCAAACGTTGAGGAAGACACTCAAGAGCATACGGCGAGCAGCACGGAGGGCATGGTGTTTATACGAGGTGGTAGTGCATTTGGACGACGGGGCGGAAGAGACACGGGGATTCTTGCGGAAGTTTGTGCGACATCGACGAGTGCGTTTGGTCGAGAATTGTTTTCGTGATCCAGGGAAATCGAGGAATTGTATTACGCAAATGGCGAAAGGTGAATATATCGTATTTGTGGATGGCGATGACCTAATTTCGCCGAATTATATTCGAAGAATGTATCAGGCTCTGCGTAAAAACCGAGATGCGGAGATTGTAGTGCATCCGGAGGCAAGCTTGACCTTTGGAGAGAGTAATGAGTGGGTGCTCTGGAGAATGCATGCGTCGTTGGAACGTGATTTAGAGGCGTTTATCCTGTTTGGTAAGAATCGGTGGGTTGCTTCCCTGGCGGGGCCAAGAGAGATATTTCTAAAGCATCCGTATATTGCGAGTGAACGGGGTTTCGGGCATGAGGACTATGCTTTGAATATTGCTTTATCGGCGAATGGGGTGAAACATTTGATTGCGAAGGATGTGATGTATTTTTATCGCAAAAAGGCAAACTCACAGTTGAAAATGAATACTGAGAGATGCGTGACAGAACCCTACAACGATTTGTTCGATTTTCGGGTATGGAAAGATTACGTGATTTCGCGAGACAGTTTTCATACGCGAGTGAATTTCGACGAGAGCGAGAAGGTCTCGCGGAGCTTGTTCCGTGAATGGCAAAAGGGAGCACGGTGGGAGCCGGGTTTGACGCCGGCGAAAGAAAAGGTGGAAAGGGTGCCCGTATATGACACTGACGGGTATAGTTATACCGGAGAGGCTTATCTGAAGCTATGTAGGCAGATTAACGAGAAGCCAGGGTGCGTAGTGATGGCAGATGTAATATCGGAGGAAGTTCGGGAGTTTTTGAGTAGCGTAGTGGGCTCAGTCGCAGTGGTCATGACCGAGCCGATAAGCGGCACGGAGGAGGCTCTAGAGAGGGCTTCAATGATTAGATATGGCGATGCTATAAGCGCTTTGACTGAACCGGATCAAGATTTATTGCTAACCCGTTTAATAGTTCAGTTAGGTGCGACAAAACTAAAAGTTTTTGATAAAGGGCGGGGGCAGAAGTGGCTGGACGAGCACAAAGATTTAGTAGAGGGGCTTTTTGAAGTATTGTAGATATGTTAGCGCCGGAATTGCCACTTTTGGCTTTCAGTGTTTTGTTTAGGCCAGACGACTAGGTTGCTGCTCGGTTTCATAATTGAACCAGCGAGATCAAGAGCATAGGATTCGTCGCAGACGGAGAGAATATTATAGAAGCCATCTGAGGTTTTGGTGATTTTCCAACGCTGGGCGCAGGTAGAGTTGTCAGTGTAGATTTGAATGTTCTGGTTGTTGGCAGGTTTGCCTTCGGATAGATCAAGAGCCTTGCCAGAATAGGGATTTATGATGGAGTAATCATCGGAAGAAGCATTATAGGTGACGCGCCAGAGCTGGTTATAGTTGCCATGGAGATTCCAAAGGTAGACGTTGGCGCCGTTTTTTGTACTAGCCTCATTAATATCGAGGGCAGTGGAGGCAAGGTCTTTGGAGGCGATGGTGTAGATGCCGTCATTGATCGCACCCTGCGTGGCGGGAGTGACGATCCATTTTTGGTTGGGGGTATCGTTGGTTTCCCAAATACGAATACCGTTGCCGTTAGCCGGGTCGTTCTGAAGGTCAACTGAGTAGCCGTAGTTGCAGGCAGCCATAAGATAATAGGCGTCGTCAGAAGTTTTAGCAACTTTCCAACGCTGGGCGCAGGTAGAGTTGTCAGTGTAGATTTGAATGTTGGTGCCGGAGCGATAATTGGCGGATTCTATGTCAAGGCTATGACCGGAATACGGGTTTGTGATGGTATACTCGTCGGAATCAGCGTGATATTCAAAATGCCAGAGCTGGTTATAGTTGCCGAGAAAAGTCCAGAAATGAACATCGGCGCCGCTCTTAGTGCTAGCTTCATTAACGTCAAGACCATACTTTTTGTCACGGGCGGAATTGATTGAGTAAACTCCCTCGGAAACAGTTTGCCCAGTGCGGAGAGTCCATTTTTGGGTAGCGGAAGATCCGCTGAAAACATTGAGCTCGGCATTGACACCATTGGCGGCAGCTTTGGAAAGATCAACAACCATGCCGCTTGCACAGGTAGACTCGACGATTAGCCCATTATCATCAGAGCGATAAATCTTCCAACGCTGGCCACAGGAGCCATCCCCATCCCAAATCTGTACATTGGTGCCAGCTGTGGTTTTGTTGTTATGGAGATCGAGGACCTTGCCGGTAGCGAGATTGGTGAGTGTATATGTATTAGTGGCGGTATCGCGCTTGAAGTTCCAGCGTTGAGCTTTGTTGCTGTCGTCAACTTTGGCAAGCTCGACATTGGCGCCGTTGCTGTTGCCAACCGAACCAAGGGCAAGATTTGTGGAACTTTGAGCCGTGAGAGAGTATTCTCCATCTGGAATAATGATTTGGTCGGCGTCAACCTTGGCCTGAGTGCTGCCAAACCAGTTCGTGAAGAAGAGATAGAAGTTGCGATTGCCATAGGCAGAGCAAGAGTCGCCATTGCCATAGCCGGCAGCGAGAGCAGCAGCGTTGGGCTGGTACGGGGTGTAGCGATAGAGAGCCGCAGTGGCGCGGTTTTCGATAAGGACATTGGTACCACCACAGTATGAGGATGGGTTGTAAGCGACGAAGACGCCAGATTTATTCTCTGGATAGAGATAGTAGCCATTGTCTAGGGTGTAGCGGAAAAGCTCGGCGGCGCGGAAAACTTGGTTCTTGAAGCCATAATACTTCGAATCACAAGCGGCGGTGTCGGGGCACCCATAGCCGGTAGCGGCGCGGTATTGTCCACTATGCGGGAAGGTGTCACTAATTAAGCCTTGCTCTTTCTCAAGGAGGACGATGAGAACTTTTGGATTAATGCGGCTGGTCTGGGCGGCTTCGTAAATGATTTCGGCGGCGGTTTGGCCGGAGCCGATGGTAGTTCCCTCTCCGAAGCGTTCTTCGGAAAGACAAACGAAGTGACCGTTATTGGCGGAGCCGGACCAGTGCCAGCTAACGGTTTTATAGGCGTTAGTCTGGTCGAGATAAAGTTGGTAGTTTGTGTTGTTGCAGGAGTTTTTAGAGGTAAGGAAGGCTTGGATTTCGGCAACCGTCATGCTATTATAATCAGCCATTACTGCGTCGCTGATGATGTTGCCGGGGTTAAAACCTTGGACGGGAGCGGCCGAGGTGCTAGTTGGGTTGCTAGTGGCGAGGAAAGAAAAGGTGGCGGCCATGAAAAAACTAAAAACTACAAAAACTACGACACGAGATTTATGAAACTCGTCTTTGAGGCTTTTGAGGAAAGAGTGATTCATTTTGGTTGTCCTTGATTAGTGTTTGTTTTTGAATAATTTATAATTGTACGGTGTCGGTGATAAGACCAGTTTTATTGTCGCCAGAAACGGTTATTTCGATCTGATAGGCTCCAGGGCTAAAATCAGAAATTGGAATCTCAAATGGTCCGCAGGCGGAAGTTGTGACGTCGGGCTGCGCGGGAAGAGTGGAAGAATAAACTTCAATGTTGTTAGAGTTTTTGAGACGTAAGGTACAGGTACCAGCCTCGGTGAGATATTGGTCGATACTGGCGGAAACGGTGAGGACTTCAAGGTTCTGCTCACGGTTCACGGCTTTATAGGCAACACGACCGGTGAGATCAGGGAGTTTATTGGGGTCTTCGCCTTCATATTGATCAACTTTGTCTTCTGGCTCTGGAGATTCGTCTTGTTCATCTGGCTCGATAGGAGCGATCGGCTTAGGGGCATTTTCCGGAGCTTCGGGCAAAGTTTCTTGGACGCGATTAATGCTCATAAAAACTACAATTGTGACAGCAACGGCGACAATAAGTACTATTAAAAAGCTAACGACTATGATTGGCCGTCGATAGGGCGGAACGCGGTGTGCGGGCTGGCTGGACTGGGTTGATTTTGACATGACACTACCTTCAAGACTATTTTAAGCGGTTTCAGCGGAGTCGTCAAGGTCAATTCCAAGTAGGTCGGCAGCTTGGCGCAGAATTTCGGTTTCGTTAATTGTAGCGGTAGCGAGGCGTTGGCGGAAAAGAGCGGTGGTTTCCGGGAAGGAGAGATCTACGACCTCGAGAGAACGGGCAGCGCCAGGAATTTTTTTCAAAGCGCCTTTTTTGACCAAATTGTCGATATGCTCGGCGACGGCTGACACTGAAGATAGGCCAAGAGCAGACATAATTTCACGATAAGATGGAGATTCGCCTTGGCGAGCCGTGAAATCGTTAATAAAGTCGATAATAAGCGCTTGTTTTTTCGTCAATTTAGTTTTCATGTGTTATAATATAGTTATAATTGTTTTAATTAGGCCATCTCTCACGAAAACTTCGGGTTTTCGTTTGGGTGTTAAGATTATTATAAGATATAGGATTTAGAAAGTCAAATGGGCAAGACTACGATAGATGGATTAGCGGTGCGCGAATCGAATAATTCGAGGCGCGGGGTTGGACGGACCCGAAACGCAGGTAAGTCTATGGATATGGCTCCAGCAAAGAAAAGAGCTGCTAGGAGTAGTGCTTCGGTGAGCGGTTTCGATAGTTCCCTGATGGCGGATTCGGGCTATCGGGAGCCGGCCGCTTCTGCGAAAAGTTTTTTGGATCCGGTACAGAGTTTTGGCTATAATGAAGGGTTTGATGAGGATCTTGGCAACGCGAAGTCGGCGGGCGCAGGGGCGGACTGGTCGGATTTGCTGGGCGAACTTTCGGATGTTTCGGAAAATAAGGTAGGGGCGGAGGAGTTTGTGCAGCCGGCGACATCTGGGCGATGGTTAGATGACTGGGCGGAAAAATCAACTGATGACTCCTTGAATGAACCATTCGAGCAAGATTCTACGGCGGCAGATGATGAATCTGTGCTGGATAAGTTCGTAGATGACGGCGAGAATGGGGGTAAGAAGCCAAAAAAGCACAAGAAGAAGCTGTCGGTCGGTAAGATGGTTGCTCTAGCAATGGTTTTGATCGTGGTGGTTGGGGTTGGCGCGCTGTATATGTGGGGGGACGGGTTGATCTCGCGTTTGACTGGCGGAAAGTCGGGACTATTCGATTCGCTTCGAGCGATGGTCTCGGATGAGATTCCATTTGAAACGGACGCCAATGGACGGACGAATGTGTTGATTTTTGGCACAGAAGGCTACGACATGAACGGGAGTTCTGGGGACGGGGTGCATGACGGAGCGCAACTGACTGACTCTATCATGGTTGCAAGTTTTGATCAAGAAACGAAAGATGTGGCGCTTTTGAG
>CANAUU010000061.1 GCA_947364965.1 uncultured Candidatus Saccharibacteria bacterium
AATTATTTTCCTTTTCCGAGTGGCGAAATTATACATACGAAGTATGATATAATAAGCTTATGTTGATTAACGGCTCTCGACTTATTGATATTCCAATTTTGAGCCTCCATGTCGGGGGGGAGATAGCTCGTGTCACCGAGCTCATTATGAATCCGAATAATTTGAAGATTATCGCTTTTCGCGTTGAGGGTCCGCTTATTCGCGATGAGGTTGGCGATATTCTTCCAATCGAAAGCGTACGTGAGTTCTCCGGTCATGGAGCCATTATCGACTCTATTGACGAGTTGATCAATGGCGAAGAAGTCGTGCGTGTGCGTGATATTTTGAAGCTTAATTTCTCCCTGAATGGCTTAAAAGTCGTCACCAAGAAAAAAGCAAAACTTGGTAAAGTCTCTGACTATATTCTTGACACAAGTTCTTGGCGAGTTCACCAAATTATCGTCCAGCGCCCAATCCTCAAATCATTTCTTGACCCGGAACTCATTATCTCACGCCAGCAAATTATTGAAGTCAACGATTACGAAGTCATTATTAAAGACGAAACCGAAAAATCCCAAAAGAAATCTCCCGTCGCCACGCCCGCTGATTTTGTCCCTAACTTCGTTAATCCATTTCGCGAACCGGATTTCGCTTCGGACATTAAATCAAAACAGTCTTGATTGAAAACCCTAGTCAATGGTCAGATAGCTGAATGCTCGACCTATGGCAACCAATCATCCAACGCATCTACTAGTTCAGCGCATCGTGGTCCTGATAAGCCGATATGGCTTTGATAACTCTGTGATAGTCAAAACCCTGACGTACTAAATAAGCAATTAATTTTTGGTCGTCATAGCGTGCACGTTTTTTTGCAAGCATCTTTTGCAGCTCTTCGTCATCGTCGCGGGCTCCAGAAGCCAGGGAGGCCTCGATGATTTCACCCGCAACACCCTTTTTCTGCAGCTCCATCCGCAAACGCTTCACACTAACCCCTTTCTTTACGAAGCGATTTTCTATATAGTACTCCGCAAAACGTTTATCATCTAGGTATTCACGCTGGATTAGCCGTTCGATTACAGGTTCAATGGTTGCATCTAAAATCTCTGGGAACGGTTTTTTACCTTCCTTTGCTCGCTGTCGATTGGCAACAATCCGTTTCTGCTGCCGCCGTCGCAAGTAGTCGCGCGTTTCGCGCACTGAATGCGGTCGCGTCAGAACCCATTCCAGCGTTCTCTGGTATAATTTCCCAAACTCCGAAGCGCTTCGTAATTCCTCAAGTCTTTTAGCATCAACTTTTTGCCCAACCTTGACCTGCAGATCAACAACTTGTGCTATATCGAGTGAAAACGCAAACTTTCCGTCTAGGAATACATTCGCTCGGCTTGTGTCGCGCACGCCCGAAGCCAATTTTGTAATGAGTTTTTTGGATAGATTTGTAGCTTCGGAACCAAATCCGCCATTCTCATTATCGAGATATCCGTTGTTAGCCAACTCATCGTCAAAATCAGCTAACGACTTAATCTCTAACATAGTAGGACCTATTTATTGGCTTCGACCTGCTTGGATGCTTCTTTTTCGAGCACCTTCTCGTCTTCCGGCACGAGCTTCGCCGCCACACGCACTTTGTGGTCAATTTCCGCTAGCAGCCCAGAATCCGAACGCAACAAATTCTTTGCCGCCTCTCGACCTTGCGCGATTGTTTCGCCGTTGTATTTCAGAAATGCACCAGCCTTGTCAACGATACCCTTTTGCACTGCCAAGTCCAGTACGTCGCCAACCTTGCTGATACCTTCGTTGTACATAATATCAAACTCAGCCGTTCGGAATGGTGCTGCAATCTTATTTTTCACAATCTTAACCTTTGTGCGGTTGCCAGCAATATCCTCACCGTCCTTAATTTGGCCAATACGGCGAATATCCATCCGCACCGACGCATAGAACTTCAAAGCGTTGCCACCCGTCGTAGTCTCTGGATTTCCAAACATCACGCCAATCTTCATACGAATCTGGTTGATAAAAATCACAGTCGCCTTTGACTTGGAAATAATACCAGTCAATTTCCGCATTGCCTGCGACATCAGACGTGCCTGGAGCCCCATCTGCGCATCACCCATATCGCCATCAATTTCCGCCTGTGGAACCAAGGCAGCAACCGAGTCAACCACAATCAAATCAACCGCGCCGGACCGCACCAAGGTTTCACAAATCTCCAATGCTTGCTCGCCATTATCAGGCTGGGAAATAAATAAGTTATCCGTATCAACGCCAATTTTCTTCGCATAGGCCGGGTCGAGCGCGTGTTCAGCGTCGATAAATGCTGCCTGCCCGCCTTGTTTTTGCATCTCGGCAATCGCGTGCAGCGCCAAAGTTGTCTTACCGGAAGACTCCGGACCATAAATCTCGATAATCCGACCTTTAGGATAACCGCCGCCTAATGCCAAATCCAATGACAGAGAACCAGAAGGCAATAATTCAACATCAATCTTCTGAGTATCGCCCAGCTTCATAATCGCGCCAGTTCCGAACTGCTTCGTAATCTGCTGAATCGCCAAGTCAAGCGCCTGCTTTTTGCCTGAATCTTCTGCCACCACTTCTGATTTTGTCACTTTTTTCGTCATATTACCTTCCTTTAATATATCCATTATAACACCTCTTATGCTATCTTGCCGCAAATCCCTGTGAAACTTTTTCTGTCTTTCACATTCTTGCTGAAAATACGCGTCTTTTCAGTTCGGACCTAACGACATTTTAATATTATGTCCTCAGCATATAACAAATCTTTTCAAAATAACAAGCACAAGCACGAAAAAAGTCCCCAAAATCCCCAAACCGCCTGCTTAAAACCTAATCCGCTCTGCTTAAAGTCGGAAACTGCTTTGCTTAAATGCGAAACCGTCGTGCTTAAAACTCAAACCGTCCTGCTTAAATCTATCTCTCTTGTGCTAATTTCAACTGTTTCTTGGCCTCGCCGCGCAATTGTTGGCATCGCACGATTTCATATTTACAATCTTTCGGGTCTTCCTGAAAAATCTTCAACGCTTGGTCATAGTATTCAATCGCCTTTTTCACTCTTCCAATTTCTAGCATCGTGCTCGCCTGTTTCAGAAGTCGATTGCCTTTCACTCTAGGGCCACCAACCCCAAGAAACTCACAAATTCGTTCTGCCTCACGATTCGCTGCCTGGCTTCTCATAATATCCTCTTTCGCTAAGCAGAAATTCCCCAGCCCTTCATAAAACCTCTGACAACTTTCTAGCGTCATTTTCATCTCAGCCGCAAACACTCTCTCCGCTTTCTTGTACCACTGGTCAGCCTCATCCCACCGTTTCAGTGCCCATGAGCAACGCCCGGCTACCATGTATTTCTCTCCCAGAATCAACCCGCCACCATTCCTTTCCAAAAACGCTATCAACATCAAAACTATTTTCAACGCGTGTTCGTAGTTGCAACCTTTCACGTTCTCATATAATTCCCGTGTCAACAACCCCTCCAGTTCTCGCGGTGAATAACTCGGGGTAATTTTCAGTAGCACCTCCCGCTCCGGGAACAAGAGCAGTGCTACCAATTCTTTCTTTTCTTCATCCCAGCAAAGGCTCCGGCTTGGTCGCTCCGCCTCCGTCATCAACCTCGACAGACCCGCTGAATTATACTCCTCAATACTTTTAATGATCTCATCATGGTCATTACATACTAGGGAATTATTATAAGCAGCCGGACTGCCCAAGAACAGTATCTTCAATAGCTCCTGTAAATCAAACTCTGATTTATGAAAGACCAACGTCATCTCTTCGCCATTTTCCTCCGGCAAATCGTCCAGATACACTGTCGGATTTTCGCTTTCGCAGTCATCCACTAGCAGCGCTACTAAATTTTCGCGAAGCATCCCGATAATCAAAATATCCTTCAGCTCGCCATCAACCTTTGCTTTATCAAAATCAATTTTATCTGGCGCCCACAGTTGATCCGATCCGCTATTCATATCAAAATAAGCATATTTATGTAAGAATTCTTGTAGGATTTTTGGCAGTTTCAGCCCGCGGCGCTTTTCGTTCCGAATGAAGTCCCCCTCCGGGCACCCAAATTCCTCCCCACCATAAAACTTCTCCAGCGCCTCCAGCGGCGTCAATCCAGTCTTCAGCATACAATATTATATCCCCATCAGCGGCTGGATATCCGCACCGAGTTTATTCAACCTTGCCGCAAAATCTTGATATCCGCGGTTGATTGAATAGATATTGCGCAGTATCGAAGTCCCTGGTGCTGCCAACATTGCAATCATCACTACCACCGCTGGCCGGAGTGCCGGCGGCGCAACCAGCTCCGCTGCTCGCCAATTCGTCGGACCTTCTACGTAAACTCGGTGCGCATCCAGGAGCTCAATTCGCGCATTCAAATTCTCCAAGTAAGTCGTATATACTGCCCGGTTCTCAAACACCCAGTCATGGATTAAAGTTCGACCTTTTGCCGTCGCTGCAATCACTGAAAAGAACGGCAAGTTATCAATATTAAGACCGGGGAACGGCATCGGCGCAATTTTGTCAGTCGGCGCGCTGAGTACCGCCTTATGGATCTTTAGATCCACCAACCGTGTCCGTCCGTTCGCGCTGTAATACTCCGGCGACTGGTCAATTTTTGCCCCCATGCTTTTCAATACTTCCAGCTCCACTTCCAAGAACTCAATCGGCGCTCTCCGAATCGTCAGACACGACTTCGTCACCAGCGCCACCGCGATGAACGACATTGCCTCAATCGGATCCTCGGCTGGCGCGTATTCGACCTCTGTATTAATCTCTGCCTGCCCGCGCACTCGCAAAGTAGTCGTTCCAATTCCGCGAATTTTTACGCCCAATTTCTCCAAAAAGAAACACAAATCTTGCACCATATAATTCGACGACGCCCCTACAATCGTCGTTTCGCCCGGATAAAGCGCTGCCGCCATCAAGATATTTTCTGTCACAGTGTCGCCTCGTTCAATCAAAACAATTCTCTTCGGCGGATAAAGCGCGTGCACTGCCTCGACCGAACGCGAAGACCTTAGTAATGATTTTTGCGTATGTTTCGGCTCTACCGTCGCTTCGTAAAATCCGCTGCAATTTGTCGCGTCCACTTTCAACCCAAAATCCGACAGAGCCCTGAGATGTGGTTCAATCGTTCGCGTCCCCAGCGTACAACCCCCAGCATACGGTAAGCGGAACTGTCTGAATTTATGCAACAATGGTCCCATAAACATCAGAATTGAACGCGTCTTCCTCGCCGCCTCAACATCGATCTTTTCAATCAAAAGTTTCTCCGGCGGTGTAATTTCGAGATCCTGGCTATCGTTTGTCCAGCGACACTTCACTCCAATCGACTCAAGCACTTCAATAATCCGAAAAACTTCTTCAATTCTCGCTACGTGTTTCAGCCTAGTCGTCCCTGAATTCAGCAGTGATGCGCAAAGCAGCGCTACTGCCGCATTCTTACTCGTGTTAATTACCGCCTCACCGTGCAGCTCTTTTCCGCCTCGAATTCGATAGTTCTGCGACGCCGTGTCGCTCACCGAAAGAATCTGTCGCCCCAGTGCTCGTGACAACTTCTCTGTCAATTCTAAAGAAATATTCTGCCGCCCCTTTTCAATACGGTGAATTGCCGACTGACTGCTCCCAATTGCCTCGGCCAGTTGTGCTTGCGTCCATCCCTTATCCATCCGTAGCTGCTCGACAACTCGTCCAATCGCTTCTTGATAACTAAAGTTTTTCTCG
>CANAUU010000062.1 GCA_947364965.1 uncultured Candidatus Saccharibacteria bacterium
AATAATCCTCGATTTGAAAGGATAAGCCATCTGGAGCTTCTAGAAATGCTTCCAGCAGACTGTTTGCGGAGATGTTTGGTGCTTTGCTTAGATAGCGTGCGAGATCTAGGTTGTTATAATATGGCTCAATCCGTTCAGCAACGTTGACGTCTATATTGTTATCGGGATGTTCTTCAATGTATTTTTTATAAACTTCGAGGAAGTTTCGGTACTTTTCTTCCGATTTAGCAAAGTGTTCGTCGATTTGTGCCTCGTCATTTAAAGTTCCGATATAATAGGTATCGCCATATTGATAGAGACCCTCCAAGTTAGCATTACTTTCTGTATTGTAGAGGAAAAAGTTTGCATAATTATTAAACGCTGTCTTGAGACTGACTTGAGTTTTCTGCTGCTGCCCTCCCAGCATCACCCACGTCACTCCGCCAATTGCTACTGCGAGAACAACAAGAGCAAGGAAGATAAGGGGGAGTTTTGACTTTTTCTTCGCGCCGGGGATGCGAATATCACCGGTAGCGGTCGAGGTGGTCGAATTGCCGCCGAAGCCGCCCGCTCCACCACTGTTGCTGCCGAAGCCTCCAGCGGGAATGACAGTGCCGCTGATAGCATCCTGATCCTGCGCAGAAGCGGCCATTTGTTCAGAAAGTTGATCATGTTTTTTCGTTGCATCAGTCCCAGCAAAAGCCGAAGCAATGCGTGACTTATTTTCTTCGCTTAAATTCGGTTTGATTTCTTCGAGGTTTTCCGAGTTCACGGCGAGGTCTGGCGAGCTGAAAATCCCCTGCGGACCTTGCGGGGCAGACTGCGAGTTCTGTAAATCAGGTCGAGATTCTTGAGGATCTTCCGCAACAGGCTGCGCTCCAACAGGCTGCGAGGCAACCGACTGGCCGACCTGCGGCTCAGGCTGTAATTGCTCTGCAGAATTATTGCCGCCATTGCCATTAGCGGGCATGGCGTCGTCATGACCTTCGTTCATAGGTTTATTTTAGCATAAGTTAAATAATTTTGCACAAGTTTTATGAAGCTTCTGAATTTATAAGCTGAGTCGCGCAGGGGATGTTGCGTATGTATAAAATAATGGTTGGGGTCTAGTTCCTGTATTTTTGAGCATAGCGCCAGAGAATAGCGATAGCCTGCTCGCGTGTACAGCTATAGTCTGGGGCGAAGCGGTTATCGCCGACACCGTTAGTGATACCTTCAGCAGAAGCCCAATAAACCGCATTATAGTAATAAGCATCCTTGTCAGTGACGTCCGTGTATTCTTGGATTTTACCTACAGAAGGAGAGCCGGCCATACGCCAAAGCATCGTCACAAACTCAGCGCGCGTGATGCCTTGCGTGGGGGAGTAGGTTCCGTCATGTGCGTCGGCGCTGCTGCAATTTTTAGTGCCGACAGTAATCCCCTGCTCGTAGGCCCATTTGACAGCGGGAGCATAGTATGCGTCGCTTGGGACATCGGCAAAACAGGTGTCGACTTTTTGGACACGGTTGCCGGCTCCCGTCAAATTATTGTGTGAGAGCGTAAGTACGTCGCCTGGGCGGTCAGCGAGACGCCAGAACAACACGATAGCATCAGAACGCAAAACTGTCTGACCGACACCAAAGCGATGAGAACTAACGCCGTTCGTAATACCTTTTTTTGCGGCCCAATAAGTGGCTTGGGCATAATACGCGGAGTTGTCGACATCATTGAATGGTAAAATATTAATATTGATGTTATCTACGGCAACACGACGCGATTCGTCGGAGAAATAAACATCGAGGACTGTCTGGCCAGTGACAATACTGCTGGAGTTGGTATAGTAAGTATCATTTGCACGGAGCCCGCCGTAATTATACATATTACCCTCCGCCTGGCAGTTGACAACGCGAAAGGCGCGCTCATTGGCTGCGGATTTAGCAGCATAGTCGACTGGATTGAAACGCCCTTGGTGTTCATAAAAGAAGCCGAACTTTTTATTATTCTTCGCGATACTATTGCTAATAATCATCGATTCGTTTTCGGAATAACCTGTGCCAATACCAAACCCTGAGGCTCCGCCATCTGTACTTTTAGCAGCTTTGCCGCAGCCCTCGGCGCGTGAGTTGGTAATTTTTCCGTTGACAGGCGCATCGACACCAAATCCAGTACCATCAGTATTCTTGACAACAACATTATCCCAAATACAATTCTTAAAGAGGTTTATCATGAAACCTTTGCCACTCGTATTATAAGTGTGGCCTCGGCTATGTTCACTGTTAATGATAAAATCATAAAACCCGACGTCTTCTAGATAAATGTCGCGCTCGGACTGTGAGGGGAAGCCATACGCGGCATAATCATTGTAGAAGAACATATCGACACCACCAGAGATGGAGGAGTTTTGCCCGAGAGAGGCAGCCTTAGCGTTTTTGGTGAACTCTTGATCTTCGCTAAAAACTTTGAGCGTGGTGTTGGTTCCGTTTTCGTCTGAGCCAGCCCCGACAAGAGATACTCCATCGACGGGTTTGATAACATGACGCTCGTTCTTATCACTGCCGTCGGCCATTTTCAGATGTCCGCTAACAAAATAAAACGTGCCCTTTGGGAGGTAAACTGTCGTCTTTGATGGGGCGCAGGATATAATATTTTGTAGAGCCCAAGAATTGTAGAGCATCGCTTTGCGCTCATCATCAGATACTCCATCCGTGACATTTACGCCTTCTACAAGAGCGGGGATCATAGACGAAACATTACAGGTAATTCTAACATCATCAAGCTCAGCGACCTGGCTTAATTTGCTCCCTAGGCCATAATTTTGGAACTCGGACAGACTGATTTTACCTAAACTAGCAGTATTCCCTCCAAGTCTGCGCGAAGATTGGTTATCTTGGACATCGGCTAAAGCCTCTGCCCCACTATTAAACCAGATAGAAACTGTAGTTAAGGTAATAGCTATAACTAAGACAATGCGTATAGACTTTAAGACTTTTCCCATCTGCCTCCCTTCGTGGTTTATGACTTGATTTGATTATAGCATAAGCCTTCGACTTATACTGTAATTGCCTTACGCTCGGAAAAACATGTTAGCATGTTTTTCACTCACTGCTCGTTATTATAGCAAATCCTAGAAAAATCGCAACGCACTTATGTTTTGTGCTACAATGAATAGGGAAAAGAGGAGGAGTTTTGCTTATGGAACCGAATCTGAGCGATGGATTAGAGCGACCGGAAATTAGCAATGATGCGGCAGCAGGTGCTGACAAGGTGAGTACTTTTACTGGCAATGCCGAGATTGAGGCTACGGTTAATCGCAACGATATCTTTGATGAGGCGTTCTTGCACCCAAAAGTAGCCCCAACCTCTCCTATAAGAAAGTATGCGGCAGTATTTCTGGCGATCGGGTTAAGTTTGAGTGTGGTATTGTTTGGCATTGGTGTATTTGTCAGACTAACCTACCAGGCGAAAGACGCGCACGGACGCACGGTTGAGGATTTACGGCAAGAAATCTCAGAGCTTGACACTGAGGTCGAGAGTCTAAAGGCGAAAGATTATACGATATTTGAGAATAGCGGATTTAGCACGGCGTTTTATACATCGTCGAGCCAGCGGACGGAAGCTGAACTAGAACGTACTGACTTACAGAGGATGCTGGATGAGGCTTTAGCAACAAATGCTTCAAGAAATATTTTTAATACCGGTGCGGTTTGCTATTTCTTGGCAGGGATGATAGTTTTATTAGTATCGATTTCCCTTTTCTCGGTTGGGCGACGTAAACCAAAAGGTGCGTCAATCGTAATAGACTAGATTACCCTATAAGTATAGCAACCGGGAAATGGAGCGGGCGCGTTATTATGGGAAGTTTAATTTAGATTTCTAGCCAACCTTCGTTGCCACTGCCAGTGCTAACGTCTTTAGCGGTGACGACCTCACTCCCGTCAGCACGGTTAGTGGCGGAAGGATTGGCGCTTTGGTCTGGCGTGCTAGGGTTTTGGTCCGTCCCAGTTTGCGACGTACCGTGATCGCTGCTATTATTACTATTATTGCTATTGCCGTTAGTGATAGTCAGACCGCCTGGAATAAGCCAGTTTAGAGCCGTCCACATAATCGCCCAAGCAGCAAGACCGGTCACGACACCAAAGAGCCGGGTTTTGGCGGCTTTAACCTGAGCTTCGTTGTCGCGAGCGGTTGCATACTGTATGCCAGCGACAATAACACCAATTACAGCGGCTGCGCCTAAGCCATAGACTACGATGCTCAAAATAAGGGACAAAATACCCCCGATATCGGTGTTTTCTGGTAAAATGCTAGTTGAAACTGAAAAGACGGTAATTGCTAATTTTTCCATAATATAATTTCCCATTACGGTTATACTAACATTATATCATAGTCCAAAGACCAAAAAGCCCCTCTTCGGTAAACGATAGAGGGGCTTCTGGCCGTATGGAGCGATCAATCTGGCCTAGCGGAGCGCACGGCGGCTAGCAATGTAGTAGCCAGCGGCGGTCACGACAGAGCCAGCAGCGGCGATGCCGCCAACCATAGCTTCTGGACCAGTATCTGGGAGTTTGTTTGGAGTGTCGCCATTTTCGCACACCTTATTCACGATGACGGAGGCATAATCTTGGAGAACGATTTCGTTCACGGTGCCTCGCATCCAGTTAACGAGGGTGTTGTCGCCACACTTGAGGTTGGTATCGGTGACTTCGGCGGTGAAGCGGACATAAGCGTTCGCGTTCAGCTCGTAATTACCGATGTTGACACCAGTGGTGGTCAAGTTGTCGTGGTTAGGCTTAGTGCCTTCTGGGAAGTTGCCATTGTAGAGAATGGTAGACCCAGCGACATATTTGAGATCAGCTGGCAACACAGCACGCATCATGACGTTCTCATGAGTGGCAGAGCGGCGGCTAGTGTTCTTGTATTCGGTCTGGATCTCGACCTTATCGCCAACCTTAGCGTTGACGTAGTTCTTCCATTCGGTCTCACCGGCGAGACGGACCTTCTGCGAAACGCGGAAGTCAGTATCGAAGACAGCTTTGACACGGATGGTGATGTAGCTAGCGAACTGGTAGCAACCTGGGATGACACCGTCAAGAACGACAGGGTCTTCTGGGTTGGTACGGTAGTCGTAGTAGCCGATTTGCTGGCCATCTTTCTTAGTGACGACATCGTCAGAAAGTTTGAGGCCTTTAGCACCGACGCCGTTGTTCTCGAGCAAAGCGGAACCATAGACATATTCTAGGTGGAAATCGCTGTTGCTGTTGAAGTTAACGTAGCTCCAGTATTTGCTTGGAGTAGCGTTGGAAGAGGTGACGAAGCCGTTGACCTGGACCTGCTTACCAGAAGCGGAAGGAATCTGGAAGTAGGTGTGGACGTCTTTAGCAACGTTCTCTTTCTTTGGGTTGTTGTTGTGGACATAGAGGCGGATGATGTATTCCTGACCATCCTTGACGGTGATGTCAGAGGTGTTCCAGACATAATCTTTGCCTTCAGTGTTTGGGCCGTTGTACTCACGGGCGGAAACGAAGTTCTTCTCGTTGCCGTTGACGCTGTTGCTGATTGAGTTCAGGACAACTTTGTCGCCGAGGACACCGGCATTGATCTGCTCAAGCGTATAGCTTGGGCGAGCACCATTCTCGCTGTTGTCGCCCCAGGCTGAGACTAGGGAAGG
>CANAUU010000063.1 GCA_947364965.1 uncultured Candidatus Saccharibacteria bacterium
CGGCTATTACTGGTCATCTACTCCGCTCTCTAACGGCACCCAGGCCTACAACCTCCTCTTTGGCGGCACCAGCAGCATCAATCCGTCCTCCAACAACTATCGGAACGGCGGCTTCTCCGTTCGCTGCCTTGCCCGCTAGGGCGGAGGAGCAGGGTTAGTCCCGGCGGGGAGGGCGTAAGCCCGAACCCCGAACTAGCCTGCGACGGAAGTGGGGCGCGCCCTCGGAGTTCGGTCCGGGGGCGTGATGGTTTGTGGAGTGGGGTGCGACAGATTGGCTTTTGCTTTGCCATGGCGCACACCACAGAATCAAAAATCGTGCCCGGTCTCCGGCTAAAATTCGGTCTCGGGAGGGAAGTTCCAAGTCTTCAGACTTGGAACTTTTGGGTGGTGCCGATTTTGGAGTTGCCCGACAGAGTTGGCGGTCTGGAGCAGAACGGAATAAGATGCTGGGACAATGAGCAACAACTCCAATCTGGTCTGGGTTGAGGAGCTTCGGTTCGTGAGAGGGTGGCGGGGTTGATAGCGTCGCCTTGGGGCTGGGGAGAAGAGGTGAGTGGCTTGAGGGAGTTGATTCTGACGCGGGGGTGAGGGCGGTCGCTTGGCGACGCGGAATGGAGTGGCGGGCTCTGGTGGAAACTGGAAATTGCCATTTGCTGAAGCGCGAAACAGGATTTGTGCGCGCTGGGAGGGTTTTGGTTTCGCGATGCGGGGTCGTGCGCATGATGACGGCCCCGATTTGGGGTCTTCGCCGTGCGGCGACGCCTTTTGGCGGAGACGACCGGAGCGCCATTTTGACGGGGCGATTGACCTGAGTCTGGGCGTGTTCGACTGGTTGTGCGTTTGGGTTTGCTCCTGGCGGTGGCGCGACGCTGGCTGCGAGACCCCTTGATGCTGGGCGAACGACGTCCGCGCCGCTGGGGTCGCGGTCAGCGCGGAATGTGTCGCTGGAAGGGATGTTGGTGTAGCTTTGGTGCGGACGGAGTGAGCCTTCGGAGCGAGCGAACATCACGAAGTGATGTGAGCGAGCGATTTTCTGGGAATATTGTTATTGAAGTATGATGGAGGGTGGCTTAGTTTGGTTTTGTGTTCTGGGGTTGTTTATTTTCTTCATGCTTGTGCTTGGAAGTGGCTTGACGGGTGTGATATAATGGGGCGCATGAAAACTGGGAAAATTATACCGAATGGTATGGTGCTGGCGACGCATGAGTATGAGACGTTGGTTGTTCTAACTAACGACGGGAATGATGTAGAATTACTGAAACCATCTCTCACGAAGTATACGAAAACGGGCGATTTCGTAATGCTCGGATTGATCTGGGAGATGAAAAGTCCAATAGGGAAAAGCCGTAGGACAATGGAGCATATTTTTAAGAAGGCGGCACATCAATCTAAAAACATCATAATTGATTTGCGCCGAACGAAGATTGCGGACGAGCAAGCGATCGTATCTCTAAAGAGAGTATTCAAAACTTCGCGTTCTGTGCGTAATTTATGGATTGTCACGAAGAAAACGGAGATAATAAAGTTGAAATCTGGGGGTTGTCAAAGTTGAGGTTTTGCGCTATACTATGGGTATTGAGGGCGCCCGGTGTCGAAGTGCACTGGGTTAAGCCCTCTTTTTTGTTGAGTTGAATAGCTTATTGATAAGCATAGTTTATATTGGGCGTATTTAGAATGGGGGAGATCGGGCACAGCAAAGGCAGCGAACGGAGCGGCCGTTCTGCCGATTGTTGTTGTTGGACGGATTGATGTTGGTGGTGCCGTTGAAATAGAGGTTGTAGGCGTTGGTGCCGTCAGTGTTCGGGGTAGACGACCAGTAGTTGCCGTTGTTGCCGGCGTTTCTGAACAGGTTGCTGGTATTCTGATTGACGTAGCCACCCCTAACAATCGGCGAAGGGATACCTGATCTGTGCGCTATACCGAAAAAGAAGCCTTTTGGGGGAGACTTAAATCGCGACTTAAGTCTCTTGACGAGCCTGTGGCGTGTTTTATGATGCCGCGAGGAGGCTTCACGATCTCCTGAAATGACGCTGAGGTTGAGGCGGAGTTGTTTGCTCAGGCTTCAACTTGGGCGCCGTGAGTTGTTGGACTCATACTTTTATTATAGCAGTTTCGGGGGTTGGGATTTCTGAAGAATTGGCACTGGTTGGTTTTTGGAAGTCGTTTGTGCTTGGAAGTGGATTGACAGGTGTGGTATAATGAAACTATTGAGGGCAGGACCGGAACTGGAATGTACCGGACACCGCCCTCTTTTTTTGTTAGCATATTACGAGTTGGACCTGAGACTCTTCGTTAACTGGTTCAGGCATATTATGGACTGTGGAAAACTTGATGATAAAAAGTTTGAAAAAGTCTTGAAAAAACTATTGCTTTTATACAACTTATGCTAAAATGAGAGTGGGTAGTTTGAACGAAAGTTTAGATTATCCAGGAGATAGTTGAGTCCCGTGCGCTTGTCGTGCGGGGCTCTCTTATGAGTATGAATTCTGTGTTGGAAGCTTAAGGGGTGGAGTGGGGGTTTATTTGGGTATTGTTTTGCTGCTTTGTTTTATTGCTTTGGAGTAGGAGATCGGGCACAGCAAAGGCAGCGAACGGAGAAGCCGTTCTGCCGATTGTTGTTGTTGGACGGATTGATATTGCCGGTGCTGTTGAAGTTGAGGTTGTAGGCGTTGCTGCCGTTAGAGTTTGGAGTAGACGACCAGTAGTTGCCGTTGTTGCCGGCGTTGGCGAACAGGTTGCTGGTACTCTGATTGACGTTGCCGCCCGTCTACCAAATGACATATTAAGGAACTTTGACAGAAGTTGCTTCAGTTTCCCCTAATCGTAATTATGAGAATAGCTAGTCTAAAGCGGTTTTGTTGTTGGCTTTAGAGAACTTCACGATCTCCAGTTTGGCAGGTTGCCGAGAACGGACTTGCGTCAGGCTCTGGGCGCGCGGCCGTGAGTGTTTAGGCTCATGAATATATTATATATGTTTTTTAGTGATATGCGGTTTATGATAATATTTGGTTTTGGAGATCGGGCACAGCAAAGGCAGCGAACGGAGTTGCCGTTGTACCGATTGTTGTTGTTGGACGGATTGATGTTGGTGGTGCCGTTGAAGTTGAGGTTGTAGGCGTTGGTGCCGCCAGAGTGTGGAGTAGATGACCAATAACGACCGTTGTCGCCGGCGTTGGCGAACAGGTTGCTGGTATTCTGATTGACGTAGCCACCCCTAACAAAACCGCTAAACCTGTGCTTCAACTATGTGCCGATGCTGATAAACAGCATAAGAAGACGCTTGACGAGATTTTTGCCATAGCAAAAATGGCTGCTAGTCTGTAGAACTTAATTGGGGTTCTTTGAGAGGTCTTCACGATCTCCTAGAAAAGAACTGGGCGTGGCTGGAGGGTTCCTCAAAGCGGCGCTTCGTATCTTGTGGGGTGTTAGGCCCATGAAGTAATTATAACATTAGAGGATTGGAAAGGATTGATTACGTAGTGAAGGAGATCGGGCACAGCAAAGGCAGCGAACGGAGAGGCCGTTGTACCGATTGTTGTTGTTGGACGGATTGATGCCGGTGGTGTCCCAGAAATTGAGGTTGTAGGCGTTGCTGCCGTTAGAGTTTGGAGTAGACGACCAGTAGTTGCCGTTGCGGCCGGCGTTGTTGAACAGGTAGGTGGTATTCTGATCGACGTTGCCGCCCCTCTTGGTATAGGGCGAGAACGTGAGAAAGAAATAGAAGTTATTTGAGTTTTATTACAGGCCGTGACCTATAATAAGGGCTTGCCAAGACGAGTTTATTTAGATGGTCGAGGAAACTTCACGATCTCCAGAAATGGTGAGTCGGTCAAGGCGTCGAGATTATCGGGGCGTTGACCTGCTAACCGTGAGTTGTTAGGCTCATGGAGATATTATAGCATAGTTTTACAGGATAGGAGATCGGGCACAGCAAAGGCAGCGAACGGAGCGACCGTTGTTCCGATTGTTGCTGTTGGACGGATTGATGGTGCTGGCGCCGTTGAAGTTGAGGTTGTAGGCGTTGGTGCCGTTAGAGTGAGGAGTAGAGGACCAGTAGTTGCCGTTGTTGCCGGCGTTGGCGAACAGGTTGCTGGTTCTCTGGTCGACGTAGCCGCCCCTGAATACCAAGGGTTGTTCGGTCAAGAAGCCACTGGATATGATATAAGTCATGACTTATATTTTTTACTAGCCTGTAGCGTGTATTGGATAGCTGCGAGGGGGCTTCACGATCTCCTTTTTGACAGGTTGCCGAGAGCGGACTTATGTCAGGCTCTGGGCGCATGGTCGTGAGTTGTTAAGCTCATAAAGATATTATAGCATTATGTCGGTCTTGTTCGTGCTTGTGCTTGGAAGTGAGTTGACGGATGTGAGGATATATCTGGGCTCGTATCTAGGCTTGGAATAAAAATATCCCCTGACATTATGATTGCTCATAACCGGGGGTGGCGGGGGGTGTCCCGAATATATTTACAGTATAGCACGGATGGGTATTTTTGACAAGATTTTATAATCTGGAGGAGATCGGGCACAGCGATGGGCACGAACGGAGTTGCCGTTGTACCGATAGGGATTATTGGAAGGATTGATACTGCCGGTTCCGCTAAAGTTGAGGCCATAGGCATCGACGCCATTAGAGATGGGCGTAGAAGACCAGTAGTTGCCGTTGTTGCCGGCGTTGTTGAACAGGTTGTTGGTATTCTGACTGACGATACTATGAAATAACTGAGGATGAGTGTTTGGTTTGGGTGTCGTAGCTGGGGCTGTGCCTATATGAGAAATCATTTGAGGTGCTGGCGGGTCGTGACTCGCAAGAATGACTAATCTTGAACGCTTGTTTTGCAGCGATTCGAGAAGATTCCACGATCTCCTAGAGAAAGTTTTGGCAGGGCTGGAGATTGAACTCAGAGCGGTGCCGAGACTTTATGGAGGATTATCTCCACAGGGATTATTATAATATACCTAGGTTGGAATTAGGTGTAAACTGTGGTGCTTTGATGAGGGTGGGTATGATGATATTTCTGCTGAAATTCAATTAGTTTTCTAGCTGCCTTGAACTAGAAAAGGAGATCGGGCACCAAAAGAGGCGAAGAAACGGGGAGCCGGTAGGCCGATTGTTGTTGTTGGACGGATTGATGTTGTTGGTGTTGTTGAAGTTGAGACGGGAAGGGTCGGGGATGGGCCAGGGAGAGGTTGCTTGTGCTTCATGAGAGCCGGGGCTTTTATGAAATGGCTAGCCTGGAGCTACCTTACGGTTGGTTCGCTAGCGCGTAGCGTGACGATTATGATGATTTATAATGTCGCGTTTGGCGCTGGCGATGGTAGCTGGAGGGAACCTCACGATCTCCTAAATGGGCGTTGCCGTCAAGGCGTCGAGATTATCGGGGCGTTGACTTTTACGCCATGGGGTTTAGTCCCACGGGCTTATTATAACATCATTGGATTGAGTGTGGGTTTTGAGGTTGTGGTTTTGGAGGAGATCGGGCACAGCAAAGGCAGCGAACGGAGAAGCCGTTGTTCCGATTGTTGTTGTTGGACGGATTGATGCTGCTGGTGCCGCCAAAGTTGAGGTTGTAGGCCTGGGTGCCGTTAGAGAGCGGAGTAGATGACCAGTAATAGCCG
>CANAUU010000064.1 GCA_947364965.1 uncultured Candidatus Saccharibacteria bacterium
CGGAAGGTACTTCCAAACAGCTCAAAGATACACGGGACGGCAAATACTACTGGGTTTCCAAACTAGCGGATGGAAAGTGTTGGATGACACAGAATTTGGATCTGGACCTGTCGACAAGCAAAGCCTTAACGCCAGCGGATAGCGATGTAAGTAGTAATTGGACGCCGGGCTTTAATACTGCCAGCCAAGCAACTTCCAGCACGGTGAATTCAGGTTCGCAAACAGAAACTAGGTCTTGGAGCCTTGGGAATTATCGGATTGTCAATCCGACCGTTTCGAGCGACTGCGGACATGGCAAGAACACACTCGCCCAATGTTCCACACAGTTTACGTCGCTCGCCACTCCGACTACGGCTAATGGCGATACTAATGCCCATTATATTGTGGGGAATTACTACCAATGGAATACAGCTACAGCTGGTACTGGTGGAACTATTACCAACGGCCAGGCATCGAGTAGTATTTGTCCGAAAGGGTGGAGATTGCCGATTGGGAACTCGACTGCGGCGGGGAGCTTTGGCGGCTTAATGCAGGCATATAATGCAACTAATCCAGCGAAGGCTGCTAGTGCGCCACTCTACTTCGTTAGAGGAGGGAACGTTGATCAGGGCAGCAGCAACCTCTTGTATGGACCTGGCGATAGCGGATTTTATTGGTCATCGACGCCGTATTCTAACACGAGCACAGCTTATTATTTCAACATTAGCGGCAACACGGGCATAGATGTGTCGAACCGCAGTAATCGTCGAGATGGCTTTTCGGTTCGATGTCTTGCTAGATAGTGCGGGAACACGATAGTGGGCTTTCGGTGTCAATGAGGTAAATAGCCATTTCTAACCTTCTAGATTAATGCAGTTTCTAAACTTGGTTCTCCTCCGCCCTAGCCACCGCAACCGTCAAGTAGTTTAAGAATATGTTCTGTTTCCGGCTTCTCAAGAGTTTCTCGAGTGTTCTTTGGGGCTGGAGCAGATATATACTATATATTTTGTCGATATAGCACATACACTATTCCTTTTTTACAATTAGATATCGCGATATAAAAAACTTAGGCAAATCCCCAACAGATTTTGTCTAAAAATCACACTGCATTGTGTATGAATAACTACTTGGCGGGGCGGCGGCTGGGGCGGAGAGGAAAAAGAAACTCTAATCAGGAGTTTCTTTTCGCGGATGGGGAATTAGGCAAGGAACTAGTTAAAGTAGTAAAGAATGAAGATTCCAAAAATATTATAATATTTTTGGAATTGAATCCAAGAAAATTATAATATTTTTGGAATTTGCGGGTGTGACACTCGGGCAGAACCAGAGGAGATGAGTAATATCAAAGAAAATCCCCCCAATGATGGGGAGATTTTCTGGTAGAGCGGCTGGAAGAGAAACACGAGACCTGAGTAGTTAGATAGCGGAAAGTTGGAGTTTGAGGCGGTCGATGAGGGCAGTTTTCTCGAGGATTTGCTCGCGGGTTTGTTTGACGAGGGCGGCGGGGGCTTTGTCGACGTAGTTTGGGTTCATCATGCGGGCGTTCAGTGTATTGAGTTCGCGGCCGACGGCGAGGATGCGCTCCTCGAGGTCGTCGTGGTATTTCGCGATGACGTCGGCGGGGACGTCGAGATAGAGGTCGTGGTTCGCAAGGGCGAGGCGAAGGCCGCGAGGTTGACCTTCGCAGCTCATGACGGAGGGAAGACCGGCGAGTTTGGCGACGAGGAGCTGATTATCATCAACGAGGGCGTCATTATCATATAATAGGGCGTATTTTTTGCCCTTGGAGGTCTCGGAGAGGGCCTGTGAGGTGGCCCTGGCTTCGGAGACGATAGTGATTAAGGTTTCGAAACGCTCGGCCGAAATTGGGTCAAATTTGAGGCGAGAAGGCCATTTTGCGACGATGAGGAGACCGTCGGTCCAGCTGAGGCTCTGCCAGATGGCTTCGGTGAGGAAGGGGGCGAAGGGGTGGAGCATTTTGAGGATCATCTCGAGAGTGACTTTGAGGAGGGGGATATTTTTGTAGATTTTTTGGCTTTCAATGAACCAGTCGGCGTATTTATCCCAGATGGTAGAATAGAGGGTTTCAACGGCTTCGGAGAAGCGGTAGTTCGCGAAATTATCCTCGATTTCTTCTTTGCAGGCGGTAAGCTCGCGGCAAATCCAGTCTTCACCCATGTTGTCGGTTGAGTAGGGAAGCTCGGCACCGGCTTGGACGGCACCTTCGTTGACGATTTCGGCGTTTTCTTCGGAAGTGAGGATTTCCAGAGCAACTGGGCTGTCGGTGTGGGCTTCGTCGACCATGCCCTGGATGAAGCGGGCGACGTTCCAGAGTTTATTGCAGAGGTTGCGGCCGGAGATGACGGAGTTTTCGGAGAAGGCCTGGTTCATACCGGCGGAGCGACCGCGGAGAATGCCGAGACGGAAGGCGTCGGAACCGTATTTGGTGACTAGTTCGATGGGGTTGATGACGTTGCCTTTCGATTTTGACATTTTTTGACCGTGTGCGTCAAGCACTAGACCATGAAGATAAACTTCGCGGAAAGGAACTTCACCTGTGACATACACTCCCATCATAATCATGCGTGCGACCCAAGCAAAGAGGATGTCGGCGCCGGTTTCCATGACGTTGAGCGGATAGTAGGGGTTCTCCATGCCTTCTTCCCAGTTGGTACAGACGATGGGCCAGTGAGAACTGGAGAACCAAGTGTCGAAGGTATCTTCGTCGCGGTAATAATGGACGCCACCGATTTCGATTTTTGTCAAGTTCGTGCGGGTGTCGAAGACCCATTCGGGGGCTTTGTCGGTTTCGGTTTGGCGGAACATTGGGATGGCGATGCCCCAGGGGATTTGGCGGGAGATGTTCCAGTCTTTTAAACCTTCGAGATAATTGATAAGGACTTTTTTCTTGTTCGCGGGGTGGAACTTGATTTCGTTGTTCTCGAGGTGTTTGATGGCTTCGGCAGCGAGGCGTTTGACGTCGATGAACCATTGGGATTTAAGCATGGGCTCGATGACAGTGCCACATTTATAACAGTGGGCGACGGAGTGGGTAATTTCCTTTTCGCCGCGGAGAAGACCTTGGCTCTCGAGGTCCTTCAAGACCTTTTTGCGGCATTCTTCGGTGGTGAGACCTTGATAATTAGGACCGGCAGCGGCGGTCATGTGGCCATCTTCGCCGATGACTTGAATGCGCTCGAGGTTATGGCGTTCGCCGACTTCAAAATCATCGAAATCGTGGGCGGGGGTAATCTTGACGGCGCCGGTGCCATAGGCGGGGTCGGCGTGTTCGTCGGCGATGATAGGGATGGTGCGGTCGGTGAGGGGGAGATGGACAAAGCCGCCGATGAGAGCTTGGTAGCGTTCGTCGGATGGGTTGACAGCGACGGCGGTATCACCGAAGATGGTTTCGGGGCGAGTGGTGGAAACGATGATTTCCGTGATGTCTTGGTTTGGGTTATAATCGGTGCCTTTGTCGGGGGCGGAGGCGAGTTGATAGGCGATTTCCCAAAGGTGACCGGTCTCATCCTCGTGTTCAACTTCGATGTCGGCGAAGGCGGTTTGGTGGTGGGGACAGAAATTGACGAGTTTTTCGCCGCGATAAATCATGCCGTCGTTCCACATCTTTTCAAAGGTTTTGTAGACGCGGGAGATGACGTTTTCGTCAAGAGTAAAAGTCAAGTCAGGCCAGGCGCAGGAGGCACCGAGGGCGCGGACTTGGAGTTCCATGTTGCCGCGCTGTTGTTCGACAAAGTTCCAGACGCGGGAATAGAGTTCATCACGGGAGTATTCGAAGCGAGTATGACCTTCTTTTTCGAGGGCGCGTTCATAGACGACCCAAGTCTCGAAGCCGGCATGGTCGGCGCCAGGGATGTACCAAGTGGATTTGCCGCGGAGGCGGTTGTAGCGAGTCAGGGAATCCTCGAGGGCGATGGTGAGGCCATGGCCGATGTGAAGATTGCCGTTGGCGTTGGGGGGAGGCATGACGATGGAATAACAATTGTCAGTGTCGCTTTCGGTGCTGTCGATGACAGGGGATTTAGGCTGGAAGGCGCCGGTTCGCTCCCATTCGGCATAAATGCGCGGTTCAAAATCTCCCGGAATATAACTCTTTGTGAAACTCATATCCCTATTATATCATAGATATAATAGGGATATGACGCTACTCGTATCACCGAGAAAGTAAACTTTCTCGTATAGATACTTCGTGCGTAACATATAATTATTATAGTATAGCTGAATCGCAATCAGACAGACCTCGGTAATCTACTTTTGTTCAGCATGGGTGTGCCGCTTCTTATCTAGAGACGTTTCTTGTCTAAAGATACGAAGCCGGCACAGTCTGGTCGTCAGGCGACAATGCTTCACAAAAGCAGCTCACCGAGGTCTGGTCGAAAGTGGTTTCAATTAATGTAAGGAGCCGTTTCCAAGGTTTTGGTTCTGGGATTTTGGGCGTTTTCGATGCGTGGGTCGGTGGGCTGGTTTTTGGTGGGTTGATAAAATATGTGTTCATGTATTATAAAATGGTTATCTTTGGGTGGTTATTCTTGGGTTCAAAAATCTCCGCCCCAGCCGCCGCCCTATCAAGTAGTTTGTGCTTCGTCTGTGTGTGGCTCATCTTCCTGTGTGATGCGCTTTAGGAAGATGTGGGCCTGTTTCGTAGGAAGTTTAGACAGCGGTTTGTCAGACGTTTTTGGCTTTCTATGAAAGAGGAGGCGCTATATAGTTGATATCGAATTGTAAAAAAGGAATAGGTATGTGCTATATCATGACTATATTTTAGTATATGGGTGTTTGGAGGGCTTCCATATATTATTGACTACTTGGTAGGTGCGGTGGCTGAGGCGGAGAAGGTGTGTTTCGGATGATAGTGTTGAGCTCGGGATTTAGCGGGCAAGGCAGCGAACGGAGAAACTACGGTCGCGTTCAAGGTAAGCGATAGGATAAAGGGCGTTAGTTGCCCAATAAGCGAGATTTAATGCAAGTTGGGTGTCTCCTGAGGGCGTTGAACTCCAGTAGGTGCCGGCTGCGCCCGGACCAGTCAATAACCCTGTTTCTGCCGGGTAGACTTCCCCAGATCTAACAAAATACAATGGAGCGTCAGCTAGCCGAGCGACATCGCCTGTGTTGTTAGCTAAATCAAGATTGATGGCTGGGTAGGCATTTAGTAATCCATAGTAGCTGTTTGACAACGTGTATGTTATCGGTAATCTCCAACCTTTAGGGCAAATCGAGCTGGGCGTGTCTCCTGTCGTTATTGAACCGCCACTTCCTGCCGTTGCGGCGTTCCACTGGTAATGATTGCCGACGATATAGTGTGCTAGTTCGTCTTGATTTTGAACAGTTGGCGTAGTGTAGGGTGCAATAACAGTTTTGTTCGGATCATTTAAGTCATTTACGCACTGTGAGAGGCTATTCATTTGACCGGGACAAAGTAGTGCTTCACTTGGATGAACTAGGCGATAATCCCCCAAACTCCACGACCTCATCCCTAGACTGTCTGGGAGAATGGTTGAGGCATCAGCAATAGTTGCTGTAGGCTCAAATAGGCTTCTGT